>CAISZB010000504.1 GCA_903889845.1 uncultured Verrucomicrobium sp.
CTCCACGACGGAAAGGAGGAGCGGCACTACGCCGCACCGATGCTCCCCGGCGTCAACCCGCACGGCACCGGCTGCACCTTCTCCGCCGCCGTCGCCGCGGAATTGGCCCGGGGCACCGCCCTGCCGGAGGCCGTCGCCGCCGGGAAGCGCTATATCACGCGCGCGATCGGGGCGCGGTTTTTGTACGGGCGGGACGGGGCGGGGCAGCCGTACCAGCTTTTGAACCACTTCGTTTCGCCCGGGGAATCCGATAGCGCGTAAGCTTCGGCGGGGGCAGCGGCGCCTCGTTCTCTTCCCGCTTCTCCCGAAGCCGGTCGGAGACCATGTCGAGGAAGAGGTCATAGATAAAGGCCCTTCGCTCGGCGAAGAGACACTCGATCACCCTCCGTCCGGAATCGACGGAATAGATGAAAATGACTCGGTAGCTCCCCACACGCAGTCGATGGTAGCCATCGAGCTTCCCGTCGAGCGCCTTGGTATCCCCCCGTTCGAAGGCCAGGCTGCGAATGCTCTCGCGTAGGCGATGCCGGGGCTCCGGCGGTAGACGCCGCAGAAATTCCAGGACCGGATCGCCGACTCGAATCTCAATCGAGCTCATCGAGGACGCTGAGCGGATGGAACTTCATATCTCCCGCCTCGTAGTCGCGGATCGCCTTCATGGCGGCGGGGTTCCCGAGGACTTCGAGGGTCTCGTAGAGGGATTCGAGCTGTTCCTTGGAAACGAGGTAGCCGACGGTGCGATCGTGCCGGGTGAGGGCGACGGGGGCCTCGTGCGCGGTGAGTTCCCGGAGGAGTTGCGGCAGTTTGGCCTGGGCCTCGGTGACGGAATACATAGTTTCCATCCCCAATCTCTATAGATTTCCCTTCCCCCCGTCAACCCAATAACCGGTACCAATTATCCCGCTGCCGGGCCTCATAACCGGCCTCGCGGATGAGGCGGGACATCTCCGCGACGGTGAGGCGGAAGCTGGTCCCGGCGGAGGAGACGACGTTCTCCTCCATCATGATGCTGCCGAAGTCATTTGCGCCGAACTGGAGCGCCACCTGGCCGACCTGCGGCCCCTGCGTCACCCAGCTCGATTGGACGTTGGGGAAGTTGTCGAGGAAGATGCGGGCCAGGGCCTGCATGCGGAGGTATTCGTGGCTGCCGACGGGCTCCGCCTTCAGCACGGTGTTCTCCGGCTGGAAGGTCCAGCAGATGAAGGCGGTGAAGCCGCGTGTCTCGTCCTGCAACTCGCGCAGGAGGCGGAGGTGCTCGATCCGGTCATCGACCGACTCGACGTGGCCGAACATCATCGTCGCGCTCGAATTGAGTCCGTTCCGGTGGGCGATCCGCATCACCTCCAGCCACTGCGCCCCGGTACACTTCCGGGGGGAGATCCGCTGGCGGATCGCATCAACGAGGATCTCCCCGCCGCCGCCGGGAATCGAGCCGAGGCCCGCCTCCTTGAAGCGGAGGATGACCTCCTCCAGCGGCATCCCGAAGACCGAGGCGAAGTGGTTGAACTCGGGCGGGGAAAAGCCGTGGATGTTGATCGTCGGATGATTGCGGCGGATATGGCGGAGGAGGTCGAGGTAGTGGTCGATCTTCAACCCCGGATGATGCCCGCCCTGGAGGAGGACCTGCGTGCCGCCGATCGCCTCCAGCTCGCGGAGCTTCGCGGAAATCTGCTCGTGGGAGAGGACGTAATGGTCGGCGTCCTTCTCCGTCCGGTAGAAGGCGCAGAACTTGCAGTAGACGTCGCAGACGTTCGTGTAATTGATGTTCCGGTCGACGATGTACGTGACGATCTCGTTCCCGCGCCCGTCGTAGGCCGGGGCCTTGATCTGGCGGCGGCGGGAATCGGCCAGGAGGGCCAGTTCGGCCAGCGGCGCGTGGTAGAGTTCTCGGGCCTCGGCGGGCGTGATCCGTTCGCCGTTGAGCACTTTTTCCTTCGCTTCGGAGTCGATGAGAGAGGCAATCATATCCAGACCGGTGTGAGGGGCTCGGGGGCGACCCCCGATTTCCTCAGGCCCTGAGCATAGCGGGCGAACGCCAAAAGGCCCGCTTTTTCCTCGTCCCCCAGATCGTAGCGGATGTTCTCCGTCAGATAGCGGAGCTCGTCCCCGTCCCGGGCGATCCGGGGGCGGGCGGCCAGGCCCCTCTCCTTCACCCCGCGCAGGAAGTCGCCCAGCTCCCGCGTCGCCCGCTCCCGCCGGACGACCCAGGCCGCGTAGACGAAGGGAAGACCGGTCCAGCGCCGCCACAGGAGGCCCAGGTCGATCACCGGCTTCTCCGGGTTCTCCTTTCGGAACGCCATCGCCGGATCGCCGATCAGGAGCCGCGCGTCGGCCTCGTCGTCGGGATGGACATACTTCGGAAAGACCCCGCATCCCACCTCCATCAACACCCGAGTCAGGAGCGCCGAGGTCCGCGAATCGGGATCGAGGGCGATCTTCCAGAGGGGCCGGAGGACCTCCAAACCGTCCCCCTCATTCTGCGGCGGCCAATCGGGAATCAAAATGACACTGTACACCTCCCCGCGCGAAGCGACCGCCACATTATCGACTAGGGCGTAGTCCCCCGGTGCGCGGAGGTACTCCGCAATCGGCACCAGGGCCGCGTCGAGGCGTCCCGCCGCCAACTCCTCCGCCAGCCGGGCGGGAACGAGAGAGACCGGCGCGGGGTCCAACCCCTCGACCAACGGGGCGACGTTGCGGTAGGGAACCGAGCCGAGGCGGGGGGCGTTCGGAGATTCCATCAAAATCTCTTGTTGCGAGCCTCTGTTCTTATCTGGATAAAAAGTCAACTTGCGTTGCTGATTATAAATACTTCGGAGCCGGAGGGATTCGAACCCTCGGTACAGTTTAACCCGTACAACAGTTTAGCAAACTGCCGCTTTCGGCCACTCAGCCACAGCTCCTTACGCAGAACATCAATAACTTACAAACAAATCCGCTGAGCGGGCGTTTTCAACCATTGACACGCTATTGACGGTTAGACGAGGTAATGCGAACGCAAGC
>CAISZB010000505.1 GCA_903889845.1 uncultured Verrucomicrobium sp.
CCCCTACAGGCTCTTAGCTGGAGGCTGAGGGGGCACCCCTCAGAAGCCTACAACGTGCGTCCGTCGCGACCCACCCGGGTCCGCACGCCAGTCCCGAAGGGCCGCTCCCTCTCCCCCGCCCCCTCTTTCCGTTAAACTTTGCCGGAGAGGAGGTTCGGACTTCCATCCGGTCCCGCACTTTGCCTAGGGTGTGTGGAAAAGTGCGCATTCTGCTGGTCACGTGGGGGTCTTCGGGGGACTTTTTCCCCTTCCTGTCGTTGGGAAGGGAACTGAGGCGGAGGGGCCATGCCGTGACGCTCCTGGGCGACGCCGCCTGGAAGGACCGGACCGAGGCGGCGGGCCTCGGCTTCTCCCCCGGCATCGCCTGGGAGGAAAAGAACCACCCGCTGAAGACCGATCCAGAGCTTTTCTCGACCGTTGCCGGGGGGCTGCCGGGCTTCCGCCGCCTGGTGGAGGGGGTGATCGTTCCCCTCTGGCACGACCTCGCCGTCACCCTCGACCGGGAGACGGCCTCGGGGCATTACGACCTCGTCGTCGCCCATCACCTCGCCTTCCCGGTGGAGCTGCTCCACGAGCGGACCGGCATCCCCTACGCCACCGTCTGCCTCGCCCCCGGCCTCTACCCCTCCGACCGGGTGATGCCGAGCGGCCTGGGCCGCGCGCCGCTGCCGGGCGCGTGGGGCCGCTGGGTCCACCACCTCCTGTGGAAGATCGGGGCGTGGCAGGTCGGGAAGATCCTCGACCCGGTCGCCCACGGGTTCCGCCGCCGGGCCGGGTTGCCGCCGAAGCGGGACGCCATGTGGGCGGGCTGGTCCTCCCGCCTCGTCCTCCACCTCTATAGTCCCGCCTTCGCCCCCCGCCCCCCGGAATGGGGACCGGAGCACGTCGTCAGCGGTTTCTGCTTTTATGACGCCGACGAGGACCGGACGCCGCTCCCCGCCACGGTCGAGGCCTTCCTCGATCCCCGGGCCGGGCCGCCGCCGTGGCTCTTCACCCTGGGGACAACGGCGATCCACCAGCCGGGCGATTTCTACCGCGCCGCCGTCGATGCCGTCGCGGGGACGGGACAGCGGGCCATCCTCCTGACCGGGACGGCGGAGAACCATGCGGCCCTTCCTCCCCTGCCCCCGCACGTCCTGGCCCTCCCCTACCTCTCCCACGCCGCCGTCTTCCCCCGGTGCGCCGCCGTCGCGCATCAGTGCGGCATCGGGACCCTCGCCGCCGCCCTCCGGGCCGGGGTTCCCGCCGTCGCCTGCCCCTACGCCTTCGACCAGCCGGGGAACGCCGCCCTCCTGGCCCGGGCCGGGGTCGCCGTCGTCGCGCCGAAGACCAGACGCGCCCGCTCCGGCGCGGGCCTCCGGCGGGCCTTCGAGCGGCTCCTCGCAGGCGGGGCCCCGGCCCGGGCGCGGGAGCTGGCCGCCCTCCTGGCCCGGGAAAACGGAGCCGTCCGCGCCGCCGATGCGCTGGAACGGGAATTCCCGCCCCGTACGGGCGCGGCCTCCGGTCTTGCCTCCTTCCCGACCTCCCCCTAAACCGGACGGATGGAGAAAACGCCCCCCGGTGATGCCCCCTCCCCGGTCAAGCGGTTGCCACCCCTTCCTGCCTTCCCCGCCCTCTCCGGTCTCGTCGATCTGAAGCGGGCGCGGGTCGCCGCCGGGCTCGGCCTCATCTGGGCGGTCCTCGTCAGCCTCTTCCACTTCGGCGGCTTCTTCGACGGGGCCGAGGAGCGGCTGCTCGACTGGGAAACCACCTGGATCGCCTCCGCCCCCGCCCCGGCCGACAAGGCCGCCTACGCCCTCCTTTCCATCGACCGGGTGCCGAGCGACCGCCCCTGGCCCTGGCCCCGGCTGGACTACGCCATCCTCCTGCGCGGCCTGCTGCCGGAGCATCCCCGCAGCGTCGTCTTCGAGATGCTGATGCACGACGAGGATCCCCGCTACACCGCCTTCGACGACACCTTCTCCTCCCTCGTCCAGCGGTGCGGCACCGGGAACGCCGTCTTCGCCGCCGCCGCGCTGGAGACCGACGGGAAGACCCCGCCGCCGGAGGGCGCCCTCGCCCTCCCCGTCCTGGGGCCCGACGCGAAGGAGGTGAAGGACGGGAACGCCGCCGCCCCTGCCGCCGGTCTTCCCGCCCGCTACCGCTCCCTCTTCTGGCCCGTGCCGACGTTCTCCGCCGGCTCCCTCGTCGGCGTCGCGAACCTGGGGCCCGACGGGGACGGCGTTCTGCGCCGCGTGCCGCTCCTCTTCCAGGTCCGGGAGAAGCTCCTCCCCTCCCTCGCCCTCGCCGCCGCCGCCGTCCGGATCGGGGCCGACCTCCAGCGGAGCGAGGTCCGTCCGGGCCGCGAGATCGTCCTGCGGAACTCCGCCGGGACCGTCCTGCGTCGCGTCCCGATCGACAAGGCGGGCCGCCTCCGCCTCCGCCTGCGCAGTCCCGGCCTGCCGCTGGTGCGGATCGACAACGACGACTTCGTCCTGGGGGCCGACCGGGTCGACCGCGGCCTCGCCCCCGACGTCCCGCTCTCCGACCTCGGCGGGCGGCAGGTGTGGATCGGGGCGACCGATCCCGCCGTGGCGAAGCCCTTCCTCACCGCCGTCGGCCTCCGCGCCCCCGTCGAGGTCCAAATGGCCGCCTCGGCCCAGATCGTCCGGGGCGATTTCCTCCACCCGATCCCGAAGGCCCTCGCCTCCCTCCTTTTCCTCGTCACCGGGGGCGTCCTCGCCTACGCGGCGCGGCGGTTCCACTTCGGCCGGGCCATTCTCCTCATTGTCGTCACCCTGGCCTCGATCGCCGCCGTCTCCCTCCTTGCCGTCGCCGTCGCGAACGTCGTCTTCCCCCTCGTCGCGCTGGGCGTGCTGGGGACCGGGGTGATCCTCTCCGGCCTGGCCGCAGGCGCATGGGAAGTGGGGGCAGGGGCGGGCGAGCCCGCCGCGCCGGGAGAGGCGGAGTCGCCTTGATGGGGGGGCGGGGGATAGCCTCCCCTTCGGGGCAGGGACTGCCGTCGCGATAGCGACAAAGAGATAAAGGGGCCAACTAACTAGCAGGGCCGGGAGGCAACATTCGCGCTTTGCGCTTACCTGTACAGCTGAAGGTAACCTACAAACGCGCGGTGGGCCTGGAGCGGTACAGGGAGGCGCAAGCGATTCTACCCAGTCCCGAAGGGCCGTACCGATAACTTCGCGCCTCCGACATGGCATCGCTCTTGCTCAAAGAGTCCGCTTCCTCCTACACTCCCGGCAAGGCCGCTTCGGTTTCGCGTGAAATGAGGAGGTCCGTCGGCAACCCGTCTCTACGTCATGTCCTCCCTTCTTTTTGAATCGTATCGCGCGACGGAGGAGGCCCGCGACGAATGGAAGGGGGGCGTCCCCGGGGTCGAGCAGACCTACGGACATATCGAGAATGTCCTCTCCGCCCACTCCCCGGCGGAGATCGAGCGGCTGACCCGCCGCGCCCACGAGTTCATGCGGGAGCACGGCATCACCTTCAACGTCTATAGCCAGACGGGTGACCGGACGAGCACGGAGCGCATCCTTCCCTTCGACCTCTTCCCCCTCACGATCCCGGCGCAGGAATGGGCGCAGCTCCAGGCCGGGCTCTCCCAGCGGGTCCGGGCGTGGAACCTCTTCCTGCGCGACCTCTACGGCCCGCAGGAAATCCTCCGCTCCGGCGTCCTTCCCTACGAGATCATCTACAGCGATCCGCGCTACCTGAGGGAATGCGTCGGGATCAAGGTCATCAAGGACGTCTACATCCACGTCGCCGCCGTCGACCTCTTCCGCAATTCCCTCGGCCAGTGGCTCGTCTTCGAGGACCACCTCTCCAACGCGACGGGCGCCAGCTACGCCCTCCAGAACCGGCGCGCCCTCTCGCAGCTCTGCCCCGAATTGCTCGAAGGGCAGAACGTGACGCCGATCCACAATTTCGGCACGCAGCTCCTGGAAACGCTCCTCTCCGTCACGCCGACGGGCCGCTCCAATTCCCGCGCCGTCCTCCTCTCCCCCGGCACGTTCAACGAGGCCTTCTACGACCATTCCTCCCTCGCCCGGCAGATGGGCATCCCGCTCGTCCAGGGGGGGGACCTCATCGTCCTCGACAACCACGTCTACCTGAAGACGATCGCGGGCCTGGAGCGCGTCGAGGTCATCTACCGCCGCCTCGACAGCGATTTCATCGACCCGATCGCCCTCCGCGGCGACAGCCTCCTGGGCGCCCCCGGCCTCCTCTCCTGCGTCCGCAAGGGGACGGTGACGATCGCCAACGCCCTGGGCGCCGACATCGCCGACAACCGCGCCCTCCACGCCTACATCCCCGGCATCATCGAATTCTATCTCAACGAGCGGATGCTCCTCCCCTCGGTGGCAACGTGGGTCTGCCGCGACGTCGACGTCCGCGCGCAGGTCTACGAGAACTGGGACCGCCACGTCATCAAGGAGGTCGTCAACCGCTCCCCGAAGAGCGTCTGGGTCGGCAAGGACCTCTCCGAGGCGGAGCGCAAGGAACTGCGGGGGAAGATCGAGGCCGATCCGGGCGGCTACATCGCGCAGCCGCTCATCCAGTTCTCGACCGCGCCGACGTGGACCGGCTCCTCGCTCGAACCCCGGCACGTCGGCATCCGGGCCTTCATCCTGAACGGGGCGACGGGCCACCCGACCGTCACCCCGTGCGTGCTGACGCGCTACGCGAACTCGGCCAACTCCCTCGTCATCTCCTCCGGCGCGGGCGGCGGGAGCAAGGACACGTGGATCCTGCGCGGGCCGCGTCGCGAGGGGGAGGCCCCCGCCTCCGCCCCCTCCTTCCGCGACGACGCGGAGCGGATGCCCCTCGGCAGCCGCTCCGCCGACAGCCTCTACTGGATCGGCCGCTATGCGGAGCGGACGGAGGGGACCACCCGCCTCCTGCGCGTCATCCAGCAGCTCCGCCTGGAAGGGGAGGCCTTCCAGGACCCCCGCTCCTGGCAGCCCCTGTGGGAGGCCCTCGCCACGGCGACGGGGCACCCGATGAATTTCTTCAAGAAGGCCACGATCCAGAAGAACGTCGCCCTGGCCCAATACGTCCTCCTCGACGACGAGAACCCGGCCTCCGCCCTCTCCTGCCTCCGGGCCTGCCGCCAGAACGCCCATCAGATCCGCGAGGCCCTGCCGCCCGAGGTCTGGGCGACGCTGAACAACCTCTGCCTCGACCTCTTCCAGTCGGCGGAGCAGAAGAATGCGCCGCAGATCCTGGAAAAGGTCCAGTCCCTTGCCCTCCAGGACCGCCTCCTCACGCAGCTCGACGAGCTGAGCGGGTGCGTCGAGAAGCACATGCTCCACAACGAGGCGTGGCACTTCTGGCAAATCGGGCGCTATCTGGAGCGGGCGCTCTTCACCGCCCTCACCGTCCGGCAGGTCTTCCTCAAAGGGGCGGACGAGTCCCGCCTCTCTCCCGTCACCGCGGGCGTCTCGGCGGGAGGGGAGGATTACCTCGACGCGCTCCTCCGCATGCTGGCGGGGCAGTACGCCTACCGCAGTTCCTACC
>CAISZB010000506.1 GCA_903889845.1 uncultured Verrucomicrobium sp.
GCGCTGGGCGAGGGAACGGACCTCCTCCGCGACGACCGCGAACCCGGCCCCGGCCTCCCCGGCCCGGGCCGCCTCGACGGCGGCGTTGAGCGCCCGAAGATTCGTCGGGAAAGCGATCTCGTCGATCGTCTTGAGGATCTTCGAGACGTCGTCGCTCGACTTCTTGATCCCGGCGATGGCGCCACCCATCTCGCGGCTGGCCGTCTGGATGGCCAGCGTCGCCTCGCGCATCTCCCGCGTGCGGGCCTCTCCCTGCTCCGCCGCCGCGCGGGTCTTGGCCGAAATCTCCTTCGCGTGCTCCGCACTCTCCGCGTTGCGCTGGGTCATGCTCGAAATCTCCTCGATGCTGGCGCTCGTCTCCTCGATGCTGGCCGCCTGCTCGTTCGCCCCCTCGGCCAGGCTCTGGCTGCTGGAGGAGACCTGCTCCGAGGACGCCGCGACGCGGTCGGCATTGTCCCCGAGGGTCTGGCTGATCCGCCCCAGGGAGCGGTTGACGCCCCCGATGATAAAGGCCCCCACGACGACCCCCAGGACGATCGAAATCCCCTCCCCGATCCAGATCCAGGTCATCCCGACGGTGGCATCTCCGAGGCTCCGGTCGGCGGTCTTCCTCAGATTGCCGCGATTGAAATCGACCTCGGCCTTGAGGGCCTTCACAAAGGTATTCCCCTTGGGAGTCAGACTCTCCTTCCACTCGGCAAGGGCCTCCTTCAGTTGATTGTTCCGGAGCAAGGTGGCGATCGTCTCGACTTCGTCGAAGTAGACCTTATTCGTCGCCAGCACCTCGCTGTAAAGCTTGTCCTCTCCCATGGCGACATCGACCTGCTTCTTGTAATCCTTCAAAAGCTTGTCGACAGCAACCCGATGCTCATCATTTTCAGCAAGGCACGCCTTCAATCCCTCCGCGTCATTCATCGTTGCCAGCAGGAGCATCCGAATATTCGACCGGCGCAGCGCATTCACCTGGTCGTTGACGTCGTTCAGGGCATCGACCGCCGGGGTCCAATTGTCGGCGATGAGGCTGACATCGCCTTTCAACTTCGCGATGCGGGAAACGGAAAAAATTCCGCAGAGGATCGAGATGAAAATGAGCGAAGCAAAACCGAAGATCACGCGTTTCCGAAGAGTCCAATGTTCCATGATGTTTTCTTTTGAGGTTGGCGACGACGACGCAGCGGAGTTGTTACTCTTTCTCGACTCCCGTCCCCCAGTCACACCAGCCCCGCTTCGAAAAGGAAATTCCCCGCTCAACAGTTGAACCTGTTGAAAAGGAGTCTGCTTTTTTTAGAAGAATTATCAATTT
Organism: uncultured Verrucomicrobium sp.; assembly: GCA_903889845.1. GTDB lineage: Bacteria > Verrucomicrobiota > Verrucomicrobiia > Methylacidiphilales > GAS474 > GAS474. The sequence goes on from CAISZB010000506.1 coordinate 1,304, forward strand.
TTTAAGACTTCCCTCTCATTTCCATTCGCATTTTTTGTGAGCAACCTAAAAAGCTTCGATGCGTCATTCCGTTAACCGGTATATATTCGTTTGTTCGATTTTCTTGGAAAAACGAAAAACTTCTGCAATCGGAAGCAAAAAGATCGGCGATGAACTAAAGTACATATCCTACTTTGGAAGCAACCACTCCCCAGAATATTGTTGGCCCGAGCGTCAAGCGCTTGAGGAAATCCCTTAACTTGACGCAGGGCGATTTAGCAGCCCGTTGCGGCGTCCTCGGATGGGACATCTCTGAGAACACGGTGACGAAAATCGAAAAAGGAATTCGGTGTATAACGGATAAGGAGCTCGTGCCTATTGCTCGCGCTCTAAGCGTTAAGCTTCCCGAACTCTTTTCCGATTATCCCGATCTGAGCTGAGGGTCGGAACCCCAAAAAAACGTCGAATAAACCAAAATCAGGCGTTTCACGAAAATCCGCCAATGCGCGGGAAGCCGCACAGAATCGGGTTAGGCGGCGATCAGCTCGGGAAAGCTTTCGACCCACGCCTTCGGCACCGGCTGGGGGCGCCCTGTGGCAATATTCACCGTCACCATCGTCTGGCGGCAGCGCGTGAGCAGGAGGTCGGCTGCGCCAGATTCGCCGACGCGGTAGACCTCGAATTCGAGGTGAAAACGGATCTTCTCAAGAGAGACCAGGCGCCCCTCGATCCGCAGTTCGTCGCCGAGGCGGGCGGGCTTGAGGTAATCGATCTCGGTCCGCGCGACGACAGGGACGAGGCCGGTCTCCCCCATTTCCTTCACCGTCCAGCCGAGGGCGGCGGCAAGGTCGGTCCGGGCCACCTCGATCATCCGCAGGTAGGCGACGTTGTGGACGACGCCCCCGGCGTCGGTGTCGAAGTAATAGACCCGGATCGTCGCCGCGTGCCGGGGGGAAAGCGGGCCGCTCACACGTCGAGTTCCTTCTCCAGGGCCGAGGTCACGGCCTTGAGGACCTTGATCCGGGCATACCACTTGTGGTCGGCCTCGACCAGGTGCCACGGGGCGTGTTTGTGATGGGTCTTCTCGAACATGTCGTCGGCGCTTTCGAGGTATTGATCCCACTTCCGCCGGTTCCGCCAGTCCTCGTCGTTGATCTTCCAGTATTTCGTGGGATCGCTCTCCCGCTTCTTGAAGCGGCGGAGTTGTTCGCCCTTGCTGATCTGGAGGTAGAACTTGAGGAGGATCGCCCCGTCGTCGACCAGGGTCTTCTCGAATTCGTTGATCTCCCGGTAGGCCCGCTTCCACTCCGCCTGGGTGGCGAAGCTCTCGATCCGCTCGACGAGGACTCGGCCGTACCAGGAGCGGTCGAAGACGACGAATTCCCCGTAGGAAGGCAGCTTCGCCCAGAAGCGCCACATGTAATGATGCCGGTATTCCTCGGTCGTCGGCTTCACGATGGAGTAGACGCGGACGGTGCGCGGGTCCAGATGCTCCGTGACGCGCTTGATCGCGCCCCCCTTCCCCGCGGCGTCGGGGCCTTCGAAGACACAGATGAGGGACCGCTTCGAGTGGGTGAGCTTCGCCTGCTGGCGGACGATCTTGAGCTGAAGCTGCTTCAGCGTCTCCTGGTACTCGTCCTTGTCGGAAATCGTCTTTGAGAGGTCCAGGTGGCCGATTTTCAGCGTCATGCCCATGCCGATAGCACCTGCCCCGGATGGCGACAAGCCCTGAATTGAGGCCGTGCCGTTACAATCGCGCTGCGCCCATCCCCATCATGCGTGAAATTCATCGTCCCAACGAAATTGAGGTTGGCTTTTTCGGGAAGGGGTGGGCAAAACGATGAACTCAATTTCCATCATAACACCCCATACTATGAGCACTCCTCAAGCAGACATCGGCCTCATCGGCCTGGCCGTCATGGGCCAGAACCTCGTCCTGAACATGAACGACCACGGCTACACCGTCGCCGTCTTCAACCGGACCGTGAAAAAGGTCGACGACTTCCTGGCGAACGAGGCCAAGGGGACGAAGGTGATCGGCGCCCACTCCATCGAGGAACTGTGCAAGCTCCTGAAACGGCCCCGCCGCGTCATGCTGATGGTGAAGGCCGGCGCCGCCGTCGACGAGTTCATCGACCACGTCCTCCCCTACCTGGAGAAGGGCGACATCATCATCGACGGGGGCAACTCCTACTATCCCGACTCCATCCGCCGGACGAAGACCCTCGCCGAAAAGGGTATCCACTTCATCGGCAGCGGCGTCTCCGGCGGCGAGGAAGGGGCCCGCACCGGCCCCTCCATCATGCCCGGCGGCGCGAAGGAAGCCTGGCCCGCGGTGAAGGAGATCTTCCAGTCGATCAGCGCGAAGGTCGAGGGCGGCGTCCCCTGCTGCGACTGGGTCGGCGAGGACGGCGCGGGCCACTACGTGAAGATGGTCCACAACGGCATCGAGTACGGCGACATGCAGCTCATCTGCGAGGCCTACCAGCTCCTGCGCGACGGCCTGGGCATCGGCGCCGACGAGCTCCACACGATCTTCACGGAATGGAACAAGACGGAACTCGACTCCTACCTCATCGAGATCACCAGCGAGATATTCAAGCACAAGGACGCCGACGGCGCCCCCCTCGTCGATAAGATCCTCGACACCGCCGGGCAGAAGGGCACCGGCAAGTGGACCGTCGTCTCCGCGCTCGACACCGGCACCCCGGTGACGCTGATCGCCGAGGCGGTCTTCGCCCGCGCCCTCTCCTCGATGAAGGACGCCCGCGTCGAGGCCTCGAAGGTGCTGGCCGGTCCGGGCGCGACCTTCTCCGGCGATAAGAAGGCCTTCATCGACGACGTCCGCCTCGCCCTCTACGCCTCGAAGATCATCTCCTACGCCCAGGGCTACCTCCTCCTCCGCGCCGCGGCGAAGGAGAACAACTGGGAACTGAACTACGGCGGCATCGCCCTCATGTGGCGCGGCTGCTGCATCATCCGCAGCCGCTTCCTGGGGAAGATCAAGGAGGCCTTCGACAAGAACCCGGCC
>CAISZB010000507.1 GCA_903889845.1 uncultured Verrucomicrobium sp.
CCGGGGGGGGGGCGGGGGGGCAAGGATGGAAAGTTTTTCCGGCTCACTGATTCAGCCTCACTTTTCCGGTTTTTATGCCGAATAGGGTAAAATTGAGGAAGAGCATGATGCCATCCCCCATACCCCACCCCCTTGCCTTTCCCGCCGTGGAAGGACCGCTTTTCGCCCTCGACGAGGAGATGCTCCGGATCGGGCACGAGGGGGCGCGGCTCTCCCCCCGGCGGCGGATTATTTTGCCGCTTCACCGCACGCAGGACTCCCTCGTCCAGCGGATGCTCAATTTCATGCAGCCGGGGACCTACGCCCGGCCCCATCTCCACCCCCGGCCGGGCGCGGCGGAGGCGGTTCTGGTCCTGCGCGGGGCGGTCGATTTCTTCCGCTTCGACGCGCAGGGGACCGTCCTCGACCGGGTCGAGCTGCGGCCCGGGGGCGCGGGCCTCGTCGATATCGAGGCGCGGGTCTGGCACACCTTCGCCACCCTGGCCCCCGATACGGTGGTCCTGGAGGTGAAGATGGGGCCGTACGACGCGAAGCTCGACAAAGTCTTCCCCGAATGGGCTCCCGACGAGGGAAGCCCCGAGTCCGGCCCCTGGATGGAACGCCTCCTGGCATCGACCCCCGTGACCCGGGCCGCCGTACCGGCCCCGGTCGGTCTTGGCGTTTGAGCGGAAAGGGGTTACGATGGAGGAAGGGAAGCGCGACGAGAGGGGGAGTTCCGGGGCGGCCTTGCTGATGCCGCTCCCGCCCCGTCGGTCGGCTTCCGTCCCTGCTGTCGTTGCGGTCCCCGGAAAAAACGAACGCGCCATGCCCACGCCCGCCAACCCCGATCCCCGGGCCGGTCTTTCCCCGACGGGGACGAAGCCGAAGTCCGCCGCCCTGCGCGGCCTTCTCACCGCGCTCCTCGACCGGCACGGCCTGCCGCTGCGCCGGTATGCGGCCCGCCTGACGGGCGATGCGCCGCGCGGGCACGAGGCGGTCCGGCGGGCCTTCGTCGCGCTGGCGCTCCTGCCCGGATTGGACGAGCTGCCGGAGGAGAAGCGGGTCGAGAAACTCTACCGCGCCTGCCGCGAGGCGGCCCTGGCCTCGCTGAAGGGGGAGGCCCGGCGGCCCCGGACGCCCGCCTCCGCTGCCGGAGCCAACGCCGCGACCGATCCGGTCCGCCTCGGCCTGAACCAGGTGCAGGAGGAGATGCTGCGGCTGAAGTTCGAGTGCGGCCTCGGTTATCCCGCGATCGCGGCGATCCTCGACGTCGCCCCGGCCCATGTTTCCAATCTGGTCCACGCCGCCTTGACTCAAGTGCGGCAAGCGCAGGCGAAAGGAGAGTCGGCCCCATGAGTCCCGGCGCCTTTACCCCGGACGATCCGGTCTGGACGTCCTACGCCCTCGGCGAGGTCCCCCCGAAGGAGAAGGAGAGCCTGACGGCCTCCCTCCGTTTCTCGACCGACGCGGAGGCCCAGGTCGATCGGGTCCGCCTCTCCGCGGAGAACCTCCGCGCGGCGTGGGTCGCGGAGCAGGTGGAGATTCTGCCGCTCGACTCGGCCCCGTTTGTCGATGGGGTGATGGCGGAGGCGGGGGCGGCGGTCCCGGCGGCAGGCGGCGGTTTTTCCCTGCCGTTCCTCGGCGCGGTCCCGTCGAAGTATGTCATCCTCGGTTTCGCCGTCATTGTCGCGGTCGGCGGAGGCGGGCTGGCGTGGGAACTGAAGCAGGAACCCCGTCCGGCGATGCTCCGCTGGATTCCGGTCCTCGGCTCTGAGGCGGGCGCGACCCCGGTCGCTTCCTCCACTTCGGGCGATGTGGTGACGACGGTCGAGCCTGTGCCCGCGACGGCCTCGGCGCCGGTCCCTGCGACCCCGCCTCCCCCGCAACTCGGGGAGGGCTCCTTCAATGTCCGCGCGCCTGACACGACGGGGGCCGCCGTCCCGGCTTCCGCGACCTCGCCTGCTCCCGCGACGCCGGTCCCGGCTCAGGCGGCGACCTCCGCCACGGCGCAGCCCGCCCCGCCCCCCGACGACGGGGCCGAGGCCGCCGCCCGCGCCGCGCGGAAGGAGAAGATCGACCGCCTCCGCGAGCAGGTCGACGCGACTCCCTCTCCCGCCCCGGCCCCGGCGCTGCCGGTCTCCGTCGCTCCCGCCGCCTTTCCCGACCTGCCGACCGACGGGACCCCGGCCAACGCGACGATCCAGACGGAGACGACGATCCCGCTCTCGGCGACGCCCGAGGGCGGCATTTCCTTCTTGCCCGGCCCGCTTCGCCCGGTGCGCCAGTCGCTCCAGACCGGCTTCGCCCTGGCGGAGATCGTCCCCGTCGTCCCGGTCGTGGCGGTGCCGGTCGCCCTCGTACTGAAGGACCGGACCGACGACGGCGCCCCCGTCGAGGAGGGCGGCGGCGTCCGCCTCATCGATTATTCGGCGGGGAACGACGCGCTGCCGACGCCGCCCCCCGTCCCCTTCGTCATGATGGCCCGGCTCTTCCCGTCGCCGTGGGCCCTTTCTTCCTCGTCGTCGCCGGCGTCGGGCGTGGGGCGGCAGCTCCTCGTCGTCGGCCTCCGGGCGGTGACCCCGGCGCAGGTGCCCCGGCCCCCGGCGAACCTCGTCTTCGTGGTCGACAATTCCCTCTCGATGGGGGCGCCCGACCGCCTCGCGGCCTTCAAGAAGGCGGTCGGCCCGTTCCTTGACCGGCTCGTGCCCGGGGACCGCGTCGGGCTCGTCACCTACGCGGGCAGCTCGACGATCGCGCTCTCCTCGACCGAGATTCCGAAGGCCAAGACCTCCTCCGACGCGGCGGCGGCCCCCGCCCTCGTCGCGAACGCCCCGGCGCCGGGCGAGGACGAGGCGCGGGCGGCGATCCGCGCCGCCTTCAACCGCATCGCCGTCGTCGGGGCCGACCGCCCCGGGGTGAGTCTCCGCGCCGCCTTCGACATGGCCCGAAAGGGGTTCCTGCCGGACGGCTTCAACCGCGTCATCGTCGTCACCGATGGCGACCTCGACTCCCTCGCCTTCGGGCAGAAGGACGGCTCGGGGGGGCTCCCCGCCGAGGTGGCCCGGCAGACCCGGGACGGGATCACGCTGAGTGTGCTGTTCCTGGGAAAGGAGGCGGTCGACGGGCCGCAACTGCGGAAGGTCGTTGCGGCGGGCCACGGGCGCGGCTCGATCCTGCGGACGGCGGCGGGGATCGAGACGGTGCTGGGCCGGGAGGTGGCTCCGCGTCCGCCGACCCCGGTGCGGGACGTGAAGCTGGAACTGGCCCTGGCCCCGGAGGCGATCGGGGCGTGGCGGCTGATTGGGTACGAGAACCATCTGCCCGTTTCCGGCGCGGGAATCCCGGCGAAGGAGGGGGATGGTCTCCTGGCCTTCTACGAATTGCAGCGGCCCGCCACGGCCGCCCCCGTCGATCTCACGGCGCGGTTCCGCTACGACCGTCCCGCCGCGGCGGGGGGGGGGACGGCGAACGGGAAGGAATCGCTCCGGCTCGATGGTCTCACCTCCGCGATGGCGACGCGGGAGGTCTCCCCGCAGGTACTGCGGGAGTTCGATAAATCGGCCGCGGAGATCCGGGCGCGGCTCGCCGCCCTCTCCCCCGACTCCCGGGCCGGGGGCCTGGGGAGCCGCAGCGCCGACACCTCGGTGCCGGTCGCGGCATCGGGTCCGGCGTCGGCCCCCTCCACTTCGGGAGACAGCGCCGACGCGGCTTACCAGAATTTTCGGAAGAATACGGAGGAGTGGTTGGGGCCGCAGAAGTAGGCAGTCCCGGCTCTGGTGTTGCGTGGGAAGAAGGACGCGTCCCTGCAGGCCCTTCTCCCAAAGAGAGTTCTACTCCGCTGAATCCCCTATCCTTGGGAGGAATCACCATGGGAGGAGCCTTCGGAACCGAAGCGGCCTTCTCCCTATAGGGGTATAGGCGTTTTGGTGCCGTCTCCCCACGCCATAGGTACCCTCGGAGATTCGGGGATTCAGCCGAGGCTGCGCCTCGGGAGGAGAATAGCCTCCACCGCGCGTTCTTTTCCCCATGCAGGCTCCTGGCTGGGACTGCCTGCGCGATAGCGCAATCCACCCAAAGGGGAAACCAACTGGCAGGGGCGGGAGCCAACCTGAGGGGGCACCCCTCAGAAGCCTACAACGTGCGTCCGTCGCGACCCTATCGGGTCCGCTCCCCGGTCCCGAAGGGCCGCACCCACAACCTCTACCGATACCCCGCCTCCCCCGCCTTATGAAGCGTCGGCCCCTGGGCGACGATCTTTTCCGCAGCCTTCTCGACGGGGACGTTGGGGCAGGTGTCGATCCAGCGGCTCCCTTCGGGCGCGGCCCAGCGGGCGGCGTTCCGGATGACGAGGCGGACTTCCTTCTGGTGGTAGGTGGGGTAGGTCTCGTGGCCGGGACGGAAGTAGAAGATCTTCCCGTTGCCCCGCTTCCACGTCGCGCCGGAGCGGAAGGCCTCGCCGCCCGCGAACCAGCTCAGGAAGACGACTTCGTCCGGGTTCGGGATCGCGAAGGGTTCCCCGTACATCTCCTCGTTCGGGATTTCGAAGTAGCGGTCGATGCCCTGGGCGATGGGATGGCCGGGGTTGCAGACCCAGAGGCGTTCCTTTTCGCCCGCCTCGCGCCAGGTAAGGGAGCAGGTGGTGCCGAGGAGGCGCTTGAAGATCTTCGAGTAGTGGCCGGAGTGGAGGACGATGAGGCCCATCCCCTGGAGGACGCGGGCCTGGACGCGATCGACGATGGCGTCGTCGACCTTCCCGTGGGCGCAGTGGCCCCACCAGGTGAGGACGTCGGTCTGGTCGAGGACGGCCTCGGTCAGGCCGTGTTCCGGCTGGTCGAGGGTGGCGGTGCGGACGACGAGGGAGGCGTCTTCGCGGAGGCCCTCGGCGATGCATTCGTGCATCCCCTTCGGATAGATTTGGGCGACGGTCTCGTTCTTCTTGTCGTGGACGTTCTCGCCCCAGACGGTGACGCGGAGTTTTTGGGTCATATGAAGGATGGAGGTGGGAGGGTTAGAGTTTGGGCAGGACGATTTCCTTGTTGGTGGCGCTCGATTTCATGATCCCTTCGAGGATCGCGATGACGCGGAGGGTCTGCTCGACGGGGACGGGGGAGGGCTTGTTGTTGCGGATCGCGTCGGCGAAGGCGACGATCTCCTCGGTGTGGGCGGGCTGGACGCCCGGCTTCGGCAGGATGCGGCCGTCGATCAGGGAGCGGTTGACGGCGGTGTAGAATTCGCCCGTCGGCCACTTCACGGAGGCCTTCTTGCCCAGGAGGACGGCGTTCCAGTCCTCCTTTTCCTGGTGCTGGAGCCAGCTGGCCTCCAGGGCCAGGGTGGCGCCGTTCTCGAAGTGGACGTAGCCGGAGGCGAAGTCCTCGACGCCGAAGAGGGTCCGGTCCCATTCGCCCCAGGCGCCGGGGAGTTCGTGCCCCTTGGCGAAGTTCGTCAGGGCGCGGCCGCTGACGCGGACGGGGCGGGGGAAGTCCATGAGCCACATGGCGGTGTCGAGGGCGTGGACGCCGATGTCCATGCAGGGGCCGCCGCCGGAGAGCTTCGGGTCGATGAAGCCGGGGCTGGTCGGAAGGTGGTTGCGGCGGGTGGCATTGACGCGGGTGTGGTAGACCTCGCCGAGGGCACCGGTATCGACCCACGCCTTGATGGCCTGGGCGATGTCGCTGAAGCGGCAGTGCTGGGCGGTCATGAGGAGCTTCCCGGCCTTCTTCGAGGCGGCCTGCATCGCCAGGATCTCCTTCGTCGTGACGGCGAGGGGCTTCTCGCAGAGGACGTGTTTCCCGGCCTGGAAGGCGGCGAGGACGGCGGGGGTGTGGACGCAGTTGGGCGTGCAGATATCGACGGCGTCGATTTCTTCCAGGGCGACGAGGTCGCGGTAGTCGGTGAAGACGTGGGGGATCTGGAAATCGTCGGCGAGTTTCTGCGCCGTCGCTCGGTTCACGTCGCAGACGGCGACGATCTCGCAGTCGGGGACGGCCAGCCAGCCGGGCTTGAGGTGGGCGCCGCGGACGATGCCGCCCGCGCCGATGAGGCCGATTTTCAGTTTCTTGCTCGATTGACTCGATTTGCTCGTCTTGATCGCCTTGCTCGTTTTGCTCATGGAGGTTGAGGGGTGTTTTATGGAACTTTTACGTTCGTCTCTTTTTCCACGATAAGCCTTTAAACCAGGCCTTCAACGTCCTTTAATGGGACAAAAGAAGAGAATACTGGGATTTTTCAGACATGCCTTCCTTTCATGAAATCCGGACCGAGGCCGAGTTGCGCCGCGCCACGGCGGGGCTGCTGAAGCGGTGGGGGGCGGCGCTCCAGCGGGGGCGGCTCCGCTGCCACTTCCCCCGCCGCGCCGGGCTGATGCGGAGCGGGCGGGGGATGCACTTCCACATGAAGCCGGAGCTCTTCCTCCAGGTCTCGGGCTCGACGACGTTCACGTTTCCCGAGGAGAAGGTGCGGGTCGGCCCCGGGGAGCTGTGTCTGGTTCCGGCGGGGCTGCCCCACTCGGAATCGGCCCGCGCCCAGGGAGGTCCGTTCTGCAACCTCGTCTTCGCCTATCATCGGGAGGAAGTGGTCTTCCACCTCGCGTTGGCGAACCGGGACGGCCTGCCCTACATCGTCCTGCCGAGCGGCATCGGCGTGGCCGGGAAGGTGGAGCGGACCCAGCTGGAGACCCTCCTGGCCCCCCTGGCGGCCTGGGCGGAGGAGGCCGGACCCGAATGGGGGGCGGTGCGGGGATCCCTGCTGGCCCACCTGAGCCTCCTCCAGGCGTCGCTGGAGCGGCCTCCGGCCCCGGACCCCGGCCGCGACGCGGAGCCGCCGAAGGTGACTCAGGCCCGCCGCGTGGTGATGCAGAGCCTCTCGATGGCCTCCCTCTCGGCGGGCTCTGTCGCCCGGACCCTCCACAGCAGCCCCGATTACCTCTCCCGCCTCTTTCGGACGGCGACGGGGGGGACCCTCTCCGCCTACATCGACGCGCGGCGGATGGAACGGGCGCGGACGCTCCTGGAGACCTCGGCCCTGAACGTCGCCGAGGTGGGCCGGGCGTGTGGCTACGACGATCCGGGCTACTTCGCCCGCCGCTTTCGGAAGAGCCTGGGCGCCAGCCCCCGGGCCTATCGTCGGGAGGCGCTGCGGCGGGTGGAAGGATAGGATTGCAAGGGGCTCCGCCTCCCTCTAAAAAGGACCTTCACCCTTTTCCCCCCCTTCCCATGTTCCAGTGGTTTATTAAGAAAATTCTCGGCTCCAAAAATCAGCGCGAAGTGCGCCGCCTCTTCCCCCGTGTGGCGGAGATCAACCGGATCGAGGAGGGCTACCGCTCCCTCTCCGACGAGGCCCTGCGGGCGAAGACGGACGAGTTCCGTGAGCGCCTCGCCAAGGGGGAAACCCTCGATCACCTTCTGCCCGAGGCCTTTGCGGTGGTGAAGAACGCCTGCCGCCGCTTCACGGAGGGCAAGCGCCAGATCTCCGTCCGGGGTCACGCGCTGGCCTGGGAGATGATTCCGTTCGACGTCCAGCTCCTGGGCGGCATCGTCCTCCACTCCGGGCGGATCGCCGAAATGGGGACGGGCGAAGGGAAGACCCTCGTCGCCACGCTGCCCTCTTACCTCAATGCGCTCTCCGGGAAGGGCGTCCACATCGTCACGGTCAACGACTACCTGGCCGCCCGCGACTGCGAGTGGGTCGGGGAACTCCACCGCTTCCTCGGCCTCACCGTCGGCTGCATCCAGCACGGGCAGAACCCCTCCGAACGCCGCGCCCAGTACGCCGCCGACATCACCTACGGGACGAATGCCGAGTTCGGCTTCGACTACCTCCGCGACAACGGCATGGCGACGCGGCGGGAGGAGCAGGTCCAGCGCGGCCACGCCTACGCCATCGTCGACGAGGTCGACAGCATCCTGATCGACGAGGCCCGGACGCCGCTCATCATCTCCGGCCCCGCGACGGTCTCCAACGTCCAGTCCTACGAGAAGTACAAGGCCCCC
>CAISZB010000508.1 GCA_903889845.1 uncultured Verrucomicrobium sp.
GATTTTGCTTGATGACGGTAAATTCCGGTCGCCTGATAATAGAGCCCGTCCACCTGATAGATCACGTTGTTGCCGATCGTCGTCCCCGGCGAGGGTCCGAGGATGTAAATCCCCCCCAGATCGCTGAGAACCCCCTGGCCGATGAGGTGGATGCGATTGAACGAAATCCGGTTCCGCGCCGCCGGGTTCTTCCTGTATCCCCACGTGTAGCCGGCCGAGATGCCGCTGTAGAAGAAATCGGAGATTTCATTGTGCGTCAGGCTGTTGTCCCCGCTTTGCCCCACGAAGAGGCCGACAGCGCAGGGCAGCACCCGCCCGCCGCCCCGAAGGATGTTGTTGTCGATCTCGATTTTACCCGTGGCCGCCTTCGGATCGGCGGGAATCCCCGGCTCGCCCACCTTGATGCCGCCCGCCCCCATGTCCGTCAGGAAACAATGCCTCACCGCATCCTGCTCGCACCCCCTGCGGAACCAGAGGGCATAGTCGCCGACGTGGGAGATCTCGCAATTCTGAAACGTCACGTTGCGGGCACCGTCGATCACGATGGACGCATCCGTATTGGCCGCAGCCTGCTGCGGCTCGAAGCCCTCGGGGGGCAGCACCCCCTGCGCATAGGAGAAGGAAATCCCGTCGAAGGTCAGACAGGCGATCGGTTTCCCCCCCGCCCAGTCCCCCTTCAGAACAAGAAATTTGGCCGTGACTGGTGCCACAACCCGCGCCTGGGCCACATCCTCTCCCGGCAGCGGCTTATAATAAAGCGTCCCCTTGCGGCTGAGGAACCACTCCCCGGGATCGGTCAGGGCCCCGAGGTAGTTTTCGAAATAGTACCCGCTCGTATTGTCCCAATAATCGCTCCCCATCATTCCCTGTCCCAAGGTTGAAAACGTCTCCTTGTCGCAATCGATCGCTTCCAGGAAGCGGATGGTGTTGTCCCATTTGTGGTAGACCACCACCCGGATATCCTTGACCTCGTCGGGCGGCACACCCCGCAGGGACGCCATATCCCCCGACTCCGCCTGCACGACCATGCGGGAACTGACCGGACGGGGGCGGTGGAGTTCGAATAGCTGGTCGACGTGCCGCGGATTCGGAGTGCCCGGCACGATCACCTCCTCATCGGCCTGCCTCATGTAGAAAAAGCCGCGCTTCGGCATCCGCGCCCGGACGGCCCGCCTTCCGTTGACCCACAGCGCCTCGAAATACCGGCTCCCGCTTTTAACCTCGGGCAGGTCGAGGGTCCAGACGCCGCTGTTGTCGGCACTCGGCTTGAAGCCCGTGAGCACTTCCCCCGCGGAGAAAACCGGCTTCGCCCCTTCCGCCGCCCGGTAGATCACCGGGGAAGTCTCCGTCCCCCCGTCCCGGGAATTGAACTCGACCGGCTCCTTCTGGAAATAGGTGCCGTCGGCGAACTCGACCGTCACCGGGCCGTCCACCGTCCCCCCCTGCCGCAACTTCCGCACCGCATCCCGCGCCCCCCGCAGGGAAGCCAGCGGACTCCCCTCCCCGCCCGACGCCCCATCGTTCCCGTCCGGGGCGACGTGCAACACCGTCGCCGCGTGGCACGGCCACACCCACCCCAATAAATTCCCCCCGATCAGAACCATCAGGAAGACCGGACACCGTCGAATGAACTTTGCGCGTTGCATGAGTTTTGAAAATCAGGCGGGGGATTCCGGCGGCAGCGGCGGCACGTAATGATGCGGCCCGCCGTGCCGCTTCCAGTCGAGGTAGACACGGAGCATCGGATAGAGCGCCAAGGCGTAGAGCATGGCGCTCCACAGGAACATCGCCCGATAATTGCTGTGAACGAGGTCCATGAACCAGCCCGTGATATAGTTCCCGAAAATCAGCGAGGCGCCGCCAAACACATTGAGCCCGGAGGAAAACTGCCCGAATTTCTCCTCGGGAAAGAGCCGCATCATCGTCGCCGTCCCGCCCAACATCCACCCCACCGTGGGGACGGTGGAAACCACGCTGAAGAGGAGATACCCCCGCTCCGTATCGATCAGGAAGAAGCCGAACGTCGTACAAACCATGAAACCGAGGAGGGAATAGAGCGTGACCTGCAGGGGATTGAAGCGGTCGCACAGCCAGCCCATCGGATAGTAGGCCACGGCCGAGGCCACCGCCCCCCAGGCGAAGAGCTTCCCCATCTCGTCCATACCCAGGCCCAGCGTCTCGCGGCAAAAGAGAGCCGAATAGGTCCCCACCGCGATATTCGAGGAAAGAATCAGCAGATAAACGATGAAAAAGTTCCGGTAGATCCGGAGGCTGAGACATTCCCGGAAATAGCGTCCGAACGACTTCAGGACACTCACCCGCTCGGGTTCCGGCGCCGGGGGGGGATAGGGCCCCTCCTTCACATTCCAGCACATGAGGAGAAAGGCGACCAAGTAGAAGAGGCCAACGCCCAGGAACACTTCCTTCCGATGAACCAGGATATGAGGAAAAACAACCCAGAGGAAAAGGACGGAACTCAGCGATCCCACGATCCGAAACCACGCCAGGAACCGGGCCATCAACTCAAGCGGGACCACATCACGCAGCAGCCAGTTGTAGGCGTTGTTCAGTACAATATTGAAAAAATGGAAGGAGGCGACGAAAACGAGGAGCAGCCCCAGGGTGACGGTATTGACCGCCATCACCGGGGAAAAACGGGAGAGAAGACGGCCCATGACCCACCCGGCGATATCGGGCGCGTAGCAGATGGCGAGGATCGAGGCGACGGCGAACGGCGTCACCACGAAGAGGAAGGGAATGCGCCGCCCCCAGCGACTGCGGGTGCGGTCACTCCACTGGCTGATATTCGGCAGGAAAAGAAGATTCACCGCCCCGGCCAAGCTTCCCGTCATCACCCCGATGAGGGAATTGGAGGCATGGAGGTCCTTCAGGTAGATCGAGATGAAACGGTTGTAGATATTCTCGAAAAAAGTGAAGGCGAAGTCTCCCCACAGCAGCCACAGGGAGAGGACGACCAGTCCCCGCACCGTGTAACTCAAGGCCCCCGCGTGATACCGCTTCCGTCCCTTTCCCCCCTCCGGCGGGAGGGCTGGGGCGGCGTCGCTGGAGGATCCGAGAAGGTCGGGATTCATGGAAGGGGAGGGAAAGAGAGGATCAAAAAAACATCCGCTCGTTCACTAAAGCACTCCGGCGAATCCCCTTCAACCGGAAGCATTGCTCCCCTTGTCCTGTGGCCGTCGATACGGCCCGCTGCAGTCATGTGCGTGGCGTTCGGAGTTACGAGAGGCGGACCTTCCCGAGGGGACGCACCACGCGAGACACTCCCAACAGGAAGAGCAGACCGCC
>CAISZB010000509.1 GCA_903889845.1 uncultured Verrucomicrobium sp.
GCCTGGGCCATCTTGTCGGCGAAGGGCGCGAAGGCCTGGAGAATGGGCTGCGCAATGGCGCTCGTCATTCGAAGGGGAATATCGGGGTGAGCCGGGTAAGTCGAGTGGATAACGCGGGGTGGGTAAAATGTACTAGACTGTACGAGGCTTGGCGCATGGGCCCGGAAAGCGAGCGGCCCGCCGGTTTCCCGGCGGGGCGCAGTCGTCAAAACGCTAAAAGGAGTGAGGCAATTACTGGGCCGAGGCGGCGGGCGGAGAACCCGCGGGAGGGGCGCCTGCGCCGGGGCCACCAGGACCACCAGGACCACCAGGACCGTCGTGGTGCTTCATCGCATTGAACTTCGCCAACTGGTCGGGGGTGAGGACGGCGGCGATCTTCTTGTGCGTCTCCTCGCGGATGGCGTGGATCTGCTCTTTCTTCTCCTCGTCGGAGAGCGTGGTGTTGTCCTTGAGGGGCTTGATGCTTTCGAACTCGGACTTGAGGATGTCCTTGATCTTGGCGACCTGGTCGGCCGTCAGGTTGAGGTCCTTCGTCAGTCGTTCCAGCATGCGGCCGGGGCCGCCGTGTTCGCCGGGGGGAGGAGGGGTGCCGGCAGGAGGGGCATCCTGGGCGTGGAGGGGGGCGGCATAGGCCGCGATGGCGAGGAACAGGAGGCCAGCGCCGAGGGGTTTCAGAGTCGATTTCATGGGGGGTCCTTGGGTTGGAAGATTAAGCAAACGAGCGAATCGAGCGTTGTACAGTGCTAGATGCACGAGGTGGAATGCGGTTACAACAATTTTCATTTTGCCGTTTTTTCCTGACGCCGCGCCCGCTTTTTTGCACCCTGGGGAGATGACCGAGTCGTTTCCCGCTTCCCACCTCGCCGATTTCCTCCGGTTCCTCTCCTTTCCCAGCATCTCCGCCGACTCGGCCGCCCCCTACAGGCAGGGGATCCGGGATTGCGCCGGGTGGCTGGCCGGGAGGTTGAAGGCGGCGGGTCTGGTCCCGGAGGTCCACGAGACGGAGGGGCACCCGGTCGTTGTCGCCCGGAATGCGCATCGCCCGGGGCTCCCCACGGTCCTGATCTATGGCCATTACGACGTCCAGCCGGTCGATCCCCTCTCCCTCTGGCATCACCCGCCCTTTGAGCCCCACGTCGAGGAGGGGATCGTGACGGCCCGGGGCTCCGCCGACAACAAGGGGCAGATCCTGGCCCACATCCTGGGGGTGGAAGAGGCCCTTCGCGCCTCGGGCACGCTTCCGGTGAATCTGATCTTCCTGATCGAGGGGGAGGAGGAGATCGGCAGTCCCAGCCTTGCCCCCTTCCTGGAACGGAAC
This sequence comes from uncultured Verrucomicrobium sp., assembly GCA_903889845.1. Taxonomy (GTDB): domain Bacteria; phylum Verrucomicrobiota; class Verrucomicrobiia; order Methylacidiphilales; family GAS474; genus GAS474. The sequence continues at coordinate 1,319 of CAISZB010000509.1, forward strand.
CGGGAGGCCTTCCGGTGCGACGGGGTCGTCATCTCCGACAGCCCGATGATCGCCCCCGGCGTGCCGACATTGACCTACGGCCTGCGGGGCGTCGCCGCGATGGAGGTCGCCGTCCACGGCCCGACGAAGGATCTCCATTCCGGGATGTACGGCGGTGCGGTCGTCAATCCGGTGACGGTCCTGGCCCGCTTGGTCGCCTCCCTCCACGGTCCCGACGGGGCCGTCGCCGTCCCCGGCTTCTACGACGGGGTCCTTCCCGTCGAGGCGTGGGAGCGGGAAGCCTGGGCGAAGCTGCCCTTCGGCGAGGCCGAGCTGCTGGCGGCGAGCGGGGCTCCGGCCCTGGGCGGGGAGGCGGGGTACAGCCCCCTGGAGCGGCTCTGGGCCCGGCCCACCGCCGAGGTCAACGGCCTCTACGGCGGCTACCAGGGGGAGGGTTCGAAGACGGTCCTTCCCTCCGAGGCCCATGCGAAATTGACCTTCCGCCTCGTCCCCGGCCAGACCGCCGCCGGGGTCCTGGCCGCCGTCGAGGCCCA
>CAISZB010000510.1 GCA_903889845.1 uncultured Verrucomicrobium sp.
CGGCGAGGCGCGGGAGGAAGTCGTCCGCCTGATCGCCACGGCCCCGCTGGGGCGCATCCTGCGGCAGGGGGTGCCGACGGCCCTCGTCGGCGCGCCGAACGTCGGCAAGTCGAGCCTCTTCAACGCGCTCGTCCGGGAGGACCGCGCCATCGTCTCTCCTGTCCCCGGGACGACGCGGGACGTGATCGAGACCGAGGCCCGCGTCGGTTCCCTCCGCCTCCGCCTCCTCGACACGGCGGGCCATCGCGAGGCGGGCGATGCCGTCGAGGCCGAAGGAATCCGCCGCGCCGTGCAGGCGGCGGAGGGGGCGCAGTTGATCCTCCATCTCTTCGAGGCTGCCATCCCCCGGGACCGACAGCCGTTCCCGCTCCCCGAGGCGGGGGAAGGCCGCGTGATCCTGCCCGTCGCGACGAAGGCCGACCTGGGCATCGCGCCGGAGAACCGGGAGTGCCTCGCCGTCTCGGCGAAGACGGGGGAAGGCCTTCCCGCGCTGGCCGAGCGGATCGAGGCGCTCCTCCTCGGCGCGAACTTGGCCGAAAGCAGCGACCCCCTCACCGTGAACACGCGTCAGGAAGGGGCCTTGCGTGCCGCACAGGCAGCCCTGGAAAAAGCCTTGGAAGGGCTGGCGCATCGCCACCCTCCCGAGCTCACCAGCCTCGCCCTGCGCGAAGCCGCCGCCGCCCTGGCCGACGTCGTCGGGGAGACAACGAACGAGGACGTCCTCGACGCGCTCTTCTCGAAGTTCTGCATTGGGAAGTAACCGTACCGCGCGAGGAGAATTCTCCCCCCATGGGGGTTTATAAAAGGCGGTCGAATATGGGAAGCGAAGCGATTGCCTCCCGGCCCTGCCAGCCCGCCGCCCCTTCACCTCTTTTGCCATTCTCTTCACATATATTGCTAACCTATTCTGACAGAAAGTGTTGTATCGCATCAAAACTTGAACGCCTTCCCCTTTCTCCATAAGATCGGCCCATCACGAAGCCTTCTCTTTCATTCGCCGGGCCGAACTGGGAAGACCGCCCTTTCATCGTCATCTGGGAGGCGACGCGGCGCTGCGCCCTGGCCTGCCGCCATTGCCGGGCGGTGGCGCAGCCGCACAAGCATCCGGAGGAACTTCCGACCGAGGCGGCCCGAAGCCTGATCGACGCCGTGGCCCGGGCGAATCCGGGCATCTTCATCATCACGGGGGGCGATCCGATGCAGCGGGAGGACCTCCTCCCCCTCGTCCGGCACGCCTCGGGTCGGGGTCTCCGCGTCGCGCTCAGTCCCAGCGCCACCCCCCGCTTCCTGGAGGCCGACCTCCGGGCCTTCCGCAAGGCCGGGGTGCGGCGCATCTCCTTCAGCCTCGACGGGGCGACGGAGGCCACCCACGACGCCTTTCGGGGCGTCCCCGGCACGGCGGCGCGGACCTATGCGGCGATCGCCGCCGCCCAGGAGGCCGGGATCGGCATCCAGATCAACACGACGATCACCCGGCAGAACCTGGGCGAGCTGGAAGCCTTCAAGCCGCTCCTGATCTCCCTCAAGCCGGAGACGTGGACCCTCTTCCTCCTCGTCCCGACGGGCCGGGGGAAGACCTCCGACCTCATCACGGCCTCCGAGGCGGAGGCGCTCTTCCTCCGCCTCGCGGAGTGGGAGCAGGAGGCCGCCGTCCCCTTCCGGATCAAGACGACGGAGGGGCAGCACTACCGCCGCGTCGCCCTCCAGCGCTGGGCGGCCCGGGGCGGGAAGCGGCCTCCGCGACCCCTGCCGATCGGGGACGGGAAGGGCTTCGTCTTCGTCTCCCACACGGGCGAAGTCTATCCCAGCGGCTTCCTGCCTCTCTCGGCGGGGAACGTGCGGGAAGGGGAACTGATCGATCTCTACCGGGATGCCCCCCTCTTCCGTTCCCTCCGCGCGCCCGACCTCCTCAAGGGGAAGTGCGGCCGGTGCGACTACCGCTCGATCTGCGGCGGTTCCCGCGCCCGCGCCCACGCCCTGACGGGCGACCCCCTCGCCTCCGATCCCCTTTGCCTTTACGAGCCGAGCGAACAGGCCGAACCGGCACCCCTCCCATGCTGAACCTCACCACCCTCCTCAGTTCCGTTCCCCAGCCCGCCGACGCCCTCCGCTACGGGAAGGGCCACGGCGCACCGACCACGGCCGGGGAGCGGAAGCCGATCGTCGTCTGGAACATCACGCGGCGGTGCAACCTCCGCTGCCTCCACTGCTACTCCGATTCGGAAGGGCGGGATTATCCGGGCGAGCTCTCGTGGGACGAATGCCGCGCCGTCGTCGACGACCTGGCCGCCTACGGCGTCCCCGGCCTCCTTCTCTCCGGCGGGGAGCCGCTGGCCCATCCGCGCGTCGAGGACCTCGCGGCCTATGCGAAGGGGAAGGGCCTCCGTGTCACTCTCTCGACGAACGGGACGCTGATCCATCGGGAGCGCGCAGAGCGATTGAAGGAGATCGGCTTCGCCTACGTCGGCATCTCCCTCGACGGGATCGGCGCGACGCACGACCATTTCCGCGGGAGGGAAGGGGCCTTCCAGAAGGCGGTGGAGGCCTTCCGCCACTGCCGCGCCGTCGGCCAGCGGGTCGGCCTCCGCCTCACGCTGACGCGCCACACGATCGGCGACCTGGAGAACATCCTCGACTTCATCGAGGCCGAGGGGATCGACCGGGTCTGCTTCTATCACCTGGTCCCCAGCGGGCGCGGCGTCGATCTGGCCCGTGTCTCCCCGGACGCCCTGCGCGGGGCCGTGAACAGCATCATCGCCCGTGTCCGCCGCTGGGAACGGGAGAAGCGCGTGTGCGAGGTGTTGACCGTGGCCCAGCCCGCCGACGCGGCCCACCTCCTCCTGCGGCTGGAGGCGGAGAATTCCCCCCGGCTGGAAGAGGTCCGGCGGCTGCTGGAATGGAACGGCGGCGGGAACGCCGGGCCGGGAATCGGCATCGCGAACATCGATTCGCAGGGCCGGGTCCATCCCGACCAGTTCTGGCAGGACATCGACCTGGGCAGCGTCCGCGAGCGGCCCTTCAGCGAGATTTGGACGAAGCCCTCGCACCCGCTCCTGGGCGAGTTGCGCAACCGCCAGGCCCACCTCAAGGGCCGGTGCGGCGCGTGCCGCTGGATCGGGATCTGCGGCGGCGGCTTCCGCGTCCGCGCCTGGCGCGCGACGGGCGATGCGTGGGAATCGGACCCCGGCTGCTACCTCACCGATGCCGAAGTGGCGCGCGTGGGCTAGCCCCCGAAATCGACGACGACCTTCCCCACCGACGTCCCCGCTTCCAGCAGCGTGTGGGCTTCCTTCAATGCGGCGGCGGAGAAGCCGCGCAGGACCCGGTTCGCCGTCGTCTTCACCTTCCCGGCCTCGACGAGGCGGGTGACCTCGGCCAGGATGCGGCCCTGCGATTCCTTCCGGTAGCCGAAGAGGGTCTTCGCGAACATCCACTCCCAGTGGACGCTGATCGACTTCCGCTTGAAGCCAACGATGTCGAGGCTGCCCGGATCGTCGATCAGGCAGAAGTGGCCGAAGGGGCGGAGGAGATCGGGGATCGTCTTCAGGTATTGCGCCGACTGCGTCGTGCCGAAGACGACGTCGAGCGTCCCGGGGACGACGCCGAGGGCCTTCAACTCGTCGGCCAGCGGATTGCGGTGGTTCACGACCAGGTCGGCGCCCATCTGCTTGCACCACGCCTCGGTCTCGGGCCGCGAGGCGGTGGCAATGACGAGGGGGGCCGGGGAGGAGGCCTTCGCCTTGAGCAATTGGATCGCGGCGGAGCCGACGCCGCCCGCGCCGCCGATGACGAGGACCTTCGAGTCCTTCGTATATTCGATCATGCGCCGTTCGAGGAGGGCTTCCCACGCCGTCACCATCGTCAGCGGCAGGGCGGCGGCCTCGGGGAAGCCGAGGTTCTTCGGCTTCAGCGCGACGACCCGGTGGTCGACGGCCTGGAATTCGGCATTGCCGCCGTCGCGGAGCAGCGCCCCGGCGTAGTAGACCTCGTCGCCCGGCTGGAACCCGGCGACGGCGCCCCCGACCTTGTCGACCGTCCCGGCGACGTCCCAGCCCAGGATGACGGGGCGGCCTTCCTTCTCGTTCCAGCTCCGGCTCGACCGGATCTTGTAGTCGACCGGATTGACGGAGATCGCGCGGACGCGGACGAGGAGGTCGTCGGGGCCGATTTCGGGCAGCGGCACTTCAGTCTCCGCGATCGAGAAGTCGGCGAGCGCGTGGGCGTTCCGGTAGGCCAGGGCTTTCATGCGGTCACGATGCCTTTCCTTCCGCCCCGGCGCAAGTCGTGGCTCAGGGGGGCGCGAAGTTATAGGTGATGCCCTTCGGGGCTGGGTAGAATCGCTATCGCTTCCCTGTAGCCCCTCCATGCGCACCGCGCGTTTGAACGAATGGAGGGCGTACCGCCCTCCAACGCCTCCCTGCTCTGATACGGCGCGGAAAGAAAGACGCGTCCCTTCAGGCCAATCTCCCAAGGAGAGTTCTACTCCGCTGAATCCCTTATCTATGGGAGGAATCACCATGGGGGGAGCTTCGGAACCGAAGCGGCCTTCTCCC
>CAISZB010000511.1 GCA_903889845.1 uncultured Verrucomicrobium sp.
GAAGGCCGCTTCGGTTCCGAAGCTCCTCCCATGGTGATTCCTCCCAAGGATAGGGGATTCAGCGGAGGAGAACTCTCCTTGGAAGATTGGCCTTTGCTTTGGATGCGCTCTCCCGTTGGCATCCGCTGAGGGGAGGTTCAAGGAGGGGCGAACGCCCCTCTTTGGCGATAAAGCGGATCGCCTCCAGCTGTACAGGTAAGCGCATAGCGCGATTCTACCCTGCCCCGAAGGGGTCCCCTTCCTCTTCGCGCCCCCCAACCCAAAAACACCGCACCCCGGCCTTCCCAAAGGACAAGGCCCGCCCTAGGGTAGGACACCCCCATCTTCCATGAAGCCCTTCCCTTCTTTCTTTGCCTTCTGCTCCGTCCTCGCCATCGTGGGGGCCACTGTGAGCACCACCACCGCCCAGACGCCGACTCCCCTGCCCGCCGACTCCCTGTACGACATCAACGTGAAGACCCTCGACGGGGAATCGGTCTCCCTTTCCCGTTATCGGGGGAAGGTCTCCCTGGTCGTGAACCTGGCTTCGAAGTGCGGCTTCACGCCCCAATACAAGGGGCTGGAGGCGCTCTACGAGAAGTACAAGGACAAAGGTTTCGTCATCCTCGGCTTCCCCTCGAACGATTTCGGCGGGCAGGAGCCGGGGACGCCCGAGGAGATCCAGAAGTTCTGTTCCTCCACGTACGGCGTCACCTTCCCCCTCTTCGAGAAAGTCGTCACCCACGGCGCGGGCCAGAGCCCGGTCTACCTCTTCGTGACCCAGGTGGCCGATGTGCCGAAGTGGAATTTCACGAAATACCTCGTCAGCAAGCAGGGCCAGACCGTCGCCGTCTTCCCGAGCGCCGTGACCCCCGATAACCCCGCTCTCCTCGGCGCGATCGAATCGGAATTGGCGAAGGACGCGGCGAAGTAGGCGCCCCTGCAGGCCTACAAAATCAGCATCGCGTCCCCATAGCTGAAGAAGCGGTACTGCTTCTCCACCGCCTCCCGGTACGCGGCGAGGACGAACTCCCGCCCGGCGAAGGCCGAGACGAGCATGAGGAGGGTCGACTTGGGGAGATGGAAATTCGTCAGCAGCGCGCCGACGTGGTGGAACTGGTAGGGCGGGTGGATAAAAATTTGCGTCTCCCCCCGGCGCGGGCGAAGCGACTCGACGCTCTCCAGCACCCGCGCGCTAGTCGTGCCGACGGCGACGATCCGGCGCTTCGTCCCGTCGGGGCGCTTCACCCGTTCGGCGAGGCCGGCGGGGATCTCGAACTCTTCCCGGTGCATGATGTGGTCCTCCAGCCGCTCCGTCTTCACGGGGCGGAACGTGCCGAGGCCGACATGGAGGGTGACGAAGGCGTGGTCGAAGCGGGCCAGCAGCTCCGGCGTGAAGTGGAGCCCCGCCGTCGGTGCGGCGACGGATCCGGCCTCCCGTGCATAGACCGTCTGGTAGCGGACCCGATCGTCGATGTCGGGCAAGGCCCGGGCTTCTTTCTTCAAGGCCTCGCGCCGTTTCAGGATGTAGGGGGGGAGCGGCATTTCCCCATAGGCGTCGAGGGGCAGTTCGCCGAAGAAGCGGAAGACCCGCTCCCCGCTTTCGAGGGTCTTCAGCACCTCGGCCTCGACGGTGCGGGTCCCGTCGAGGCTGCGGAAACGGTGCCGCATGCCGGGCATCGCCCGCTTCGCCGGCTTCACCAGCGTCAGCCAGTGGCCGGGGCTCGTCTCCTTCAGCAGAAGGAGGGAGAGGGCGCCGTCCTCCGTCTCCAGGCTCGCCGGGATCACGCGGCTGTCATTCAGGACGAGGAGGTCGTCGGGCTGCAGGAAGGAGGGGAGGTCGGTGAAGTGGGCGTGAGTGATCGACTGCGCCGCGCGGTCCAGGACCATGAGGCGCGAGGCGGCGCGCTCCGGCGCAGGCCAGGCGGCGATCAACTCCGGCGGCAGTTCGAAGGCGAAGTCGTCGGTGAGCAGAGAGGAACGGGGTGTGGGCATTTGCTTAAACGTAATGAATCGAAACCTTGACCTTTAGGGAGGGTGAAACTACATTGAATAACTCAATCCATCAACCGGAGACCACCTCGATGTTCCTTTCCCCGATGCTGCGTAAAATGCGCCAAGCCCGCCGCCAGTCCTTCACCCTCGTCGAGCTCCTCTTCGTCATCACGATCATCGGGATCATCGCCTCCCTCGCCTTCCCGGCGATGGGCAACGTCATGAACAAGGCGAACATGATGAAGGCCGTCGCCAATGGCAAGCAGGTCTGTCTCGCCGCCCAGTCGGCCGCCTTCGACGCGAACAATACCGGAACGATCAACTACGGTTGGCCCGCCGACGTCGGCTCCTTCGGCACAGCCCACAACTACTTCATCCTCCTTTCGACAAACGACTATCTGAAGGTCACCGACCTGAAGATCCTGGCCGTCCCCGGCATCCCGGCCTACCCCGGGGCGAATCCCGCCGAACCGACCTCGCGCTTCGTCGCCTACGGCCTCGGCAACGTCGGCGAGAACGACGACGGCTCCGCCATCTTCCTCTACACGAAGAACTGGAAGCCGACGCGGACCAGCGGCGCGCCTCTCTCCCCGAACGACAAACCCTTCGGCGACAAGGGCTTCGTGGTGATCCACAAGGGTGGCGACGGCATCTCCCTCTCCAAGAAGGAGGCGACCTCGAAGCTCCCCGACAACGCCGTCGGGACGATCCCCGCAGCCACCCCTCCCTTCATCCCCGAGCCCCAGGGCGCGGCCCCCGGCAGCACCCCCGGTGCGGCGGGCGGCGACGTCGGCGGCGGGATCACTTCGCAGAATTTGGGGGGGGATTCCTCTACCCCCGCGCCCGCGTCTCCCACCGACGCAGCTCCGGCTGCGCCTGCGGCTCCGGCGGCCGACTCTTCGGCTGCTCCTGCTCCCGCGCCCGCGCCCGCACCCGCCAATCCTTAGTCTTGGCCGAGAGGTTGGGCTGAGCCGTTTTGTCTAGGACTCCCTAGGCAGGACTTTGCGTGATTGGATGGAGTGCGTTTTAAGAAAAAGGCTTTCAACCTTAGAAAGAGGTGGCATACCATCCACGCTTCCTTGTCTGGGATTCCGTAAAACGGAACCAAAAAAGTCGGTTTGAATGCAAGATTTAATCAGCGCAGCTTCGGGTGGGAGTGCGGGAGGGGGATCGGGAAGGGTTCCCGTCCTCCATACCGATATTATCCTCGTTGATTTCGTCGGTTTCTCGACCCTCGACGATGCGGGGCAGTTCGTCTCGATGAGCGTCGTCAGCCGCCTCATGGGCGGGATCATGGACCGCTTGGCCGTCCAATCCTTCGGGAAAAAGGTCGATATGGCGATCGGCTGGGTCCCGACCGGGGACGGCTTCTATATTATTCTGAACCCGAAAGTCATCGGGACGGCGATCTTCGTCGCCCTCTTCCTGCGGCAGGCCCTCATGACGCGGGTCAACCAGACCGTCGGCCTCAAGGGGGTCTGTGTCGCCGTCCACCACGGCACGGCGGTTCCCTTCGACGACGTGACGGGGAAGCGGAACTACATCGGTACCGGCCTCAACGATGCGGCCCGGCTCCTCGCCCTCAAGCCGGAAGAGGCCGTCATGGCGCGGAACTTCCACCGGGACGACAATTTTTTCATCGCCTCCGAGGCCGCCCTCGACCACTTCTACATGGTCTACCCGCAGGATGAGATCCAGTCGTTCCTCGACATGAACGGGTGGCGCCAGTCGGTGAAGTTCCGCCTCACCGACAAGCACGGAAAGGTCCATCCCTATGTCTTCATCGACATCCATCGCGATGCGACGATGAATATCCCGAAGGTCGTCAATCCGTTCAACGAGGCGGGCCTCGTCTCCTGACGAAGGCATCCGGACGCGAAAAAAAGCGGCCTCCCCCTTTCGGGGAAGGCCGCTTTTTCGTTTGCAGCTTTCTCGGTTACGCCTTGAGCGCGACGGCGGGCAGAGCCTGGGCCGCCTTGACGGCATTGACCCAGCTGCCGAAGAAGCGCTGCTTGCAGGCCGCGGCGAAGAGCGCCGGGTTCTTCTGGCGGACTTCGGTGCTCGTCAGGGGGACGCCCTGCTCGTGCAGGTCGCGGATGTCGCGGGCGATCATCTCGTTCGTCCACCGCTTGCGGCGGCGGATCTGGTCGTAATCAAGGCCGGCGCGGCGGACCGCCTCACCCCAGCTGCCGAAGCGGCGGCGGGCGGTGGCGATGAGGGAATTCGCGGTCTCGTCCATCTTCTTCGAGGAGAGGTCGGCCCCTTCGGAACTGAGGCGGCGGATCTCATCGATGATGTTCTCGTCCTCCCAGGACTTGTAGCGGTAGATTTCCTCGGCGGCGAGGCCGGAGGCCGTGAGGGCGTCCTTCCAGGAGCCGAAGTGGTTCGGCCGGATCGCGGCGTAGACCATCGGGGCGTACTTGGAGAGCATCATGCCGCGGAAGGAGAGATCGGCCCCTTCGGCGTGGAGCTGCTGGATCGTCTTCACAATCCGCTCCTTCGACCAGGCGCGGTACTTGCGGACGTCGTCATAGGCGATGCCGGCGGCCTCGACGGCCTGGCGCCAGCTGCCGTAGTAGCGGATGCCGGCGGCGAGGAGTTCCTGAAAATTCTGCCGCATGTGATGGGAATAGAGGGGCTTCCCGGCCGTCTGCCAGGTGCGGATCTCTTCCAGGACGCCTTCCTGCGTCCAGCTGCGGTTGCGGTTCGAGTCGAGAAGGGGGTTCACCTCGTTGGTGGTGCCCGTCAATTTGATCGTTTCCATAATGTGTCTCCTATTCCTATATGTCCCTTGGCCCTATCGTTTTTGTGACCGGTGGTTCAGTGGTTCGTTTCCGAGTTTTTCGGGCAGCGCCTTCAGCGTCCTGTTTTAGTCTCTTTAGTCTCGGTCTTTCCTAGTAGATACCAGGGATACCGTTCAGGCCTTTAAAGTCACTAACCCGCTAAACCATTCTACAAATTAACATTAATACGTCAAAACTTCAATTGTTACGTCTTTTTGCCGCGAATCTTGTTTCGACATAATTCTAGCACGTTGTATGCCAACGCGCCAATTCTCCCAAGCCGTACTAAGCCTTTTCCCTGAGGCGCCCCCTTGATGCCGAATGAAATAGCTTTCCTAGGGAAGCTGTCCCTGATGGAGATACTCGAGATAGTAGGAGAGGATGGCAAAGCCGAGGAGGAGGGAGGCGAGCGGCTGGGCGATCCGCCGCTGGCTCAGGAAGGCGGGCATCGAGAGCCCGGCGATGAGGAGGTGGCGGCTGGAACTTTCGAGCGGGAGGAAGCCGAGGAGGGCGGGGGAGACGAAGTTGATCGTGGCGAGGGCGATCCCGACCCAGAGGAGAAAGAGGGGAGCGAAGGGGGAGATTTCCCGCTCATACAGCTCCCGGCGCTGGCCGGGGTGGGGAGGGGGGGCGACGATGGGGACCATACTTGTTCAAGATTACTCCAAAAGGGCTATACTGAAAAGGAGTAGTTGCAATAAAGATTATGTAGGAGAAGTACCTACGTGGGGGGGGAGAGGGCCGTCGGGCCCTTCGGGATTGGCTCCC
>CAISZB010000512.1 GCA_903889845.1 uncultured Verrucomicrobium sp.
CGCCCTGGGCAAGGAAGTCCCCGCCCAGCCGAAGGAGGCCGCCGACGGCGCCCCCCTCGACGAGGAGGCCGTCTTCAACCAGCTCCGCCTCGTCTTCGATCCCGAGATCCCGGTCAACATCGTCGACCTCGGCCTCGTCTACGACTGCAAGGTCGAGAAAATCGCCGAGGGCGAAGAGGCCGGGAAGCACAAGGTCGCCATCCAGATGACCCTCACCGCGCCCGGCTGCGGCATGGGCCCCGTCATCGCCGGGGACGCCCGGGCGAAGATCCTCGACCTTCCCGGCGTCGCTACCGCCCAGGTCGACCTCGTCTGGAGCCCGCCCTGGAACCAGGGCATGATCAGCGAAGTCGGGAAGATGCAGCTCGGCCTGATCTGAGGTCCATGCCTTCCGCCATCTCCGTCTCCGGCCTCACCAAGGTCTACCGGACCTACCACAAGGAGCCCTGCTTCCTCGGCGGCCTGCGCGGCCTCTACCGCCGCCGCTTCGAGGAAACCCGCGCCGCCGACTCCGTCACCTTCGAGATCGAGGAGGGGGAACTCGTCGGCTTCCTCGGCCCCAACGGTGCCGGGAAGACCACCGTCCTGAAGATGCTTTCCGGCCTCCTCCACCCCACCTCGGGGGAGGCGAACATCCTCGGCTTCCGTCCCTGGGAACGGAAGGACGCCTTCCGCCGCCAATTCTCCCTCGTCATGGGGCAGAAGAACCAGTTGTGGTGGGACCTCCCCGCCCTCGAATCGCTCAACCTGAACCGCGCCATCTACGGCCTCGACCCCGTCCGTTCCAAGCGCGTCCTGGACGAGCTGGTCGATTGGCTCGGCGTGAAGGACAAGCTTCACGTCATGGTCCGGGAACTCTCCCTCGGCGAGCGGATGAAGTTCGAGATCGCCGCCGCCCTCCTCCACGAGCCGAAGATCCTCTTCCTCGACGAGCCGACCATCGGCCTCGACGTCGTTTCCCACAAGAAAGTCCGCGACTTCCTCGGCGCCTACGCGAAGGAGAAGCGGGTCACGACGATTCTCACCTCCCACTACATGCGGGACATCGAGGAACTCTGCCGCCGCGTCCTCATCATCGACCACGGGAAACTCTTCTACGACGGGGAACTGAGCGGCATCACCGACCGCTTCGCCTCCCACAAGACCATCGGCCTCCGCTGGAGCGGCACTCCCGTCCTCCCCGCCGACCTCACCCCCTACGGCGAAGTCCTGGAGCGCGATGAAGTCACCCTCCGCCTCCGCGTTCCCCGCGCCGAGCTGACCGCCCTCATCCCCCGCCTCCTCACCGACCTCCGCCCCGACGACATCACCATCGAGGAAGTGCCGGTGGAAGAGGTGATCCGGCGGGTGTTCACCGATCAGGCAGGGAAGTGAGGCATTCCTTGATGGCGCGAACGGAAAGGAAAAGCTCCAAGCCGTCTTGCGTGAGGGGAACGAATCCGAACGACTCGTAATAGTTTCTGACGGCGTGATCCTTGGCGTCGACGAAAAGGCCGATGCCGCCCGCGACCTCGAAGATTTCGAGGAACTTCGCCATGGCGAGGACTAGCAGTTTGCCTCCAACGCCCTGGCCTTGACGGGCTTTGGCGACGGCCAGACGCCCGAGACGGACGGCGGCGGCTTCCCGTGGCAGGCGTTTTGCTTCCTTGGCGGGCAGGGTTTCGGACCTCACCTGGCAGAGGCTGAGCGAGAAAAAACCGACGACAGGCTTGGGTGCCGCTTCGCCCTCTTCAACCAGGACGAATGTGCGGGAGATGCCCCGCTCGGCATGCTGGCGCGAAGTCTGCCGGAGGAAGAGATTGAGCGGCTCGCTGCCGCAATCGAAGCCTTCCCGATCGTGGTCTTTGGAGAGGGGTTCCCGTTTATACACGCACCGTTCCCTTGAGCGCCTTGACGGTCGCCTTCATCCTGGCATTCGGCTTCGGCGGATGGTCGATGATGGAAAGGACCTTCACGGCGGCTTCCCGGGAGAGACGGATGACGGTTTCCCGTTCGATGATCCGTTGCGCCTCCTCATAGGCCGCCTGGACGACGAACTGATTGACCGTCGCGCCTTGAAGCTCGGCGGCTTGCTCCAGCATGGCGCGGACGTTATCCGGCACGCGCGCGGTGATCCGGGCGCGGGGTGACTCGGCGAGAGTGCTCATGGAGGGATGGTGCCACTTTGGCACCAGGAAGTCGAGACTATATCAGTGCCCTTTTGCCGGATCCGAAGGAGGGGGAACTGTCTCGGCAATATCATCGGGTGTTCCGAACTGCCGATCGGGTCCCGCTGAACGAATCAAGATGGAGTCGGGGGTGGGATGGGTGAGCTCGTAGGGCGTTCCCCATGGATCACTCATAGGGTATGAAGAAGGATTTGACGGAATCTTTACTCATGGCGGA
>CAISZB010000513.1 GCA_903889845.1 uncultured Verrucomicrobium sp.
AAGACGTACCTGTCGTCAACCGCACCCCAGGCAAGGTTATCTTCATTCGCGATAAACATCCCGTAATCGTCTGCGGATCGGGACTGCTTCGAATCGAAGAAATGGTCACCGACCCAGATGGAGTCGATGCCCTGCCTTTAAAAACAATCCGCACCCGCTTCCTTTTCCCGCATGGTTAATCGGCTAAGTAAGGGGCTTTCCTGCGCTCTTTCACCACACGCCATCAAGAACGCTCCCTTGCCAAAGAAAGGAGCGAAAGGTAAAACTGAGCTTTCTTCCCATGAACACCCCCACCCACAGCCAGACCTATCTTTCCGAAGTCGCCCAAGTCGCCACGCAGACCGATGCCGCGGTGGTGGAGGCCCTGGTGGAGGAACTCGTCGCGTTGCGCGACCGGGGGGGGCGGCTCTTCTGCCTCGGCGTCGGCGGGAGCGCGGGGAACGCGGGGCACATGGTCAATGATTTCCGGAAGCTGGCCGGGATCGAGACCTATGCGCCGACGGACAATGTCTCCGAGCTGACGGCCCGGACGAACGACGAGGGCTGGCAGACGGTCTTCGCCGAATGGCTGAAGGTGAGCAAGCTCAACGCGAAGGACGCCCTCTTCATCCTCTCCGTCGGCGGCGGCAATCTGGAAAAGAACGTCAGCCCGAACCTCGTCCTGGCGATCCAGGAGGCGAAGCGGGTCGGGGCGCGCGTCCTCGGCGTCGTCGGACGGGACGGCGGCTATGCGAAGCAGGCCGGGGACACGGTCCTCGTCGTCCCCACGGTCCACGCCGATCGCGTCACGCCGCACAGTGAATCGTTCCAGGCCGTCATCTGGCACGGCCTCGTCTGCCATCCGAAGCTCCTCGCCCGCGCGAACAAATGGGAAGGGATCACGGCCAAGGCTTAGGCCTGGGCCGCTGAATCGCCGAGTCGGTTTTCCGACAGGGTCGCATGCGCGCGGTTTTCCTCGATCGGGACGGGGTGATCACCCGCTCCTTCGAGCGCGGGGGGAGACCCTACGCGCCGCGCACGCTGGAGGAGTTCGAGATTCTGCCTGAGGCCGCCCCCGCGCTCCGGCGCTTGAAGGAGGCCGGTTTCCTCCTCGTCGTCGTCACGAACCAGCCCGACGTGGGCAAGGGCGAAGTCCCCCGCGAAGTCGTCGAGGAAATGCACCGCCGCCTCGCCACCGCCCTCCCGCTCGACGCGATCCAGGTCAACTACGCGACCGACAACGCCGACCCGGGCCGGAAGCCGAATCCGGGGATGCTGCTGGAGGCCGCCGGGGCGTTGAACATCGACCTCCGCGCCTCCTTCATGATCGGCGACCGGTGGCGGGACATCGACGCGGGCCGCAACGCCGGATGCCGGACGATCCTCCTGGGCGACGGCTATGGGGAAATTCCCCGCATTGCCTTCGACCATTCTTTCGCCACTCTCGCCGAAGCGGTCGATCTCATTTTAAATCCACCACCCAACCCCTAAATACCTCGCCCCCATGAAGAAAGTCTCCGATCTCAAAGTCCAAATCTTCGCCGACGGCGCGGAGATCGCCGTGATCTCCCAGATGGCCCAGAAGCCCTACATCAAGGGCTTCACCACGAACCCGACGCTGATGCGCAAGGCCGGGATCGCCGATTACAAGCCCTTCGCCCTCGAAGTGCTGAAGGTCGTCCCGACGCTCCCCCTTTCCTTCGAGGTCTTCTCCGACGACTTCGCCGAGATGGAAAAGCAGGCCCTGGAGATCGCCTCCTGGGGGAAGAACGTCTACGTGAAGATCCCGATCACGAACACGAAGGGGGAGCCCGCCGCCCCCCTCGTCGCGAAGCTCGCGAAGGCGAAGGTCCAGGTCAACGTCACCGCGATCATGACCCTCGACCAGGTCCGGGAGACCGTCGCCGCCCTCCAGCCCGACGTCGCCAGCTACGTCTCCGTCTTCGCCGGGCGGATCGCCGACACCGGCGTCGATCCCCTGCCGCTGATGCAGGAATGCCTCCGCATCATGGCCCCCAACCCGAAGGCGGAGCTGATCTGGGCCAGCCCCCGGGAACTCCTCAACGTCTTCCAGGCCGACGACATCGGCTGCCACGTCATCACGGTCACGCCGGACATCCTCAACAAGCTGGCCCTCGTCGGCAAGGACCTCGGCGTCTACTCCCTCGACACGGTGAAGATGTTCTACAACGACGCCACGGCGGCCGGTTTTTCGATCTCGACAAAATAAGCAAAAGAACGGAATTTGCCCCTTCTGTTTTCATTATGTCTACCTCCTTCAAGAAAGTGATCGTCATCGGCGGCGGCGGCTACAAGGGCCACGTCCTCGTCCCCAAACTCCTCAAGAAAGGTTACGAGGTTGTCGTCTATGACCTCTTCCTGTTCGGCAACTACCTCACCCCCGATCCGAAGCTGACCGTGATCGAGGGCGACGTCCGGGACCTCCCCGCGCTGAAGCAGGCCCTCGTCGGCTGCGACGCCGTGATCCACATGGCCTGCATCTCGAACGATCCCAGCTTCGAGCTCGACCCGAACCTGAGCACGTCGATCAACTACGAGTGCTTCGAGCCGTGCGTCGTCGCGGCGAAGGAGGCGGGCGTGAAGCGGTTCGTCTTCGTCTCCTCCAGCTCCGTCTACGGCGTCAGCGAGGCCCCCGACGTGACCGAGGAGCATCCCCTCCTTCCTCTCACTCAATACAACAAGTTCAAGGGCCTCTGCGAGCCCCTCCTCTTCAAGCACCAGTCCCCCGACTTCGTCTGCGTCGTCATCCGTCCGGCGACGGTCTGCGGCTACTCGACCCGGATGCGCTTCGACCTCACCGTCAACATCCTCACGAACCACGCCTACAACAAGGGCCTCATCACCGTCTTCGGCGGCGCGCAGAAGCGGCCGAACATCCACATCGAGGACATCACCGACCTCTACGCCGAGCTGCTGGAGATCCCCGCCGCGAAGATCGCGGGGGAGACCTTCAACGCCGGCTACGAGAACTTCACCGTCTCCCAGCTCGCCGACTTCGTGAAGAAGATCGTCGAGGAGGAGTTCCCGGAGAAGGCCCCCATCGCCATCACCACGACCCCCTCCGACGACAACCGCTCCTACCACGTCTCGTCGAAGAAGATCCTCGACAAGCTCGGCTGGGCGCCGAAGCGGAACATCGAGGACGCCGTCCGCGACCTCTGCCGTGCCTTCAAGCAGAACAAGTTCAAGGAGAGCATGACGAACCAGGAATACTTCAACGTCCGCACGGTCAAGGCCGTCGCGCTGAAGTAAGGGTCTAGGGCTATATCATGAGCCAGGACGCCCCCCTCGCCGTCGTCACCGGCGGCGCCGGATTCATCGGCAGCCACACGGTCGACCTCCTCCTCGGCGAGGGGTTCCGCGTCCACGTCGTCGACAGCCTCGTCGGCGGGCGGCTCCAGAACCTGGAGCAGCACCGCAACGAGCCCCGCCTCCGCGTCGAGGAGAAGGACGTCCGCGACCTGAAGCCCGGCGACCCCCTCTTCGCCGGGGCGCGGTACGTCTTCCACTTCGCGGGCATCGGCGACATCGTCCCCTCGATCGAGCGGCCCATCGACTACATGTCGACGAACGTCATGGGGACCGTCCACGCGCTCGAAGCGGCCCGCCATGCGGGGGTGCAGAAATTCGTCTACGCGGCCTCCTCCTCCTGCTTCGGCCTCGCCGACGTCCCGACGCGGGAAGACGCCCCGATCGCCCCGGAGCATCCCTACGCCCTCAGCAAGTACCAGGGGGAGATGGCGACCTTCCATTGGGGCAAGGTCTACCGGATGCCGGTCAACGTCATCCGGATCTTCAACGCCTACGGCACCCGCTTCCGCACTTCCGGGGCCTACGGCTCCGTCTTCGGCGTCTTCCTGGCGCAGAAGGCGAACGGGAAGCCCTTCACCCTCGTCGGGGACGGCACGCAGCGGCGCGACTGGGTCTACGTCACCGACGTCGCCCGCGCCTTCCTCGCCGCGGCGCAGGCGACGCAGAGCCAGGAAGCCTATAACATCGGCACCGGCAACCCCCAGAGCGTGAACCGCCTCATCGAACTCCTGGGCGGCAGCGCCGGGGAGATCATCCGCCTGCCGAAGCGCCCCGGCGAACCCGACTGCACCTGGGCCGACATCACCAAGATCACCACCCAGCTCGGCTGGAAGCCGGTCGTCCCCCTGGAAGAGGGCGTCGCCACGATGCTCGCGAACCTTTCCTACTGGAAGGAAGCCCCTGTCTGGGACGAGGGGAAGATCAAGGAAGCGACGAAGACCTGGTTTCAGTATCTCGATAAATAATTCTCACCCCGGCATGAAGACCTCCAACCTGACCGATCTCGAAAAAAGCACCTACGATCGGAAGATCAAGACGCCGGAGGAGCTCCGGGCCCTTCTTGGGGAACGCCCTCGTGCCAAGCGGGTCATCATGTGCCACGGCACGTTCGACCTCGTCCACCCCGGCCATATCCGCCACCTCATCTACGCGAAGAGCAAGGCCGACATCCTCGTCGCCAGCCTCACCTCCGACGTCCACATCCACAAGGCCGCCCACCGCCCCTTCGTCCCGCAGGACCTCCGCGCGATGAACCTCGCCGCGCTGGAGATCGTCGACTACGTCGTCATCGACCCGAACCCGACGCCGATCGAGAACCTGAAGGTCATCCAGCCCGACTACTTCGCGAAGGGCTACGAGTACAACAAGGAGGGCCTCAACCCGAAGACCGCCGAGGAGAAGGCGACCCTCGACAGCTTCGGCGGGGAGATCCTCTTCACCCCGGGCGACATCGTCTACTCCTCCTCCCGGATCATCGAGTCGGAGCCGCCCGACCTGGCCAACGAGAAGCTCCACGCCCTCATGGAAGCCGAGGGGATCACCTTCGATTCCCTGCGGAAGATTCTTCAATCGTTCAACGGCATCAAGATCCACGTCGTCGGCGACACGATCGTCGATTCCTACACCTACTGCACCCTCATCGGCGGCAACACGAAGACGCCGACCTTCAGCCTCCGCTTCGACGAGCAGGTCGACTTCGTCGGCGGCGCGGGCGTCGTCGCGAAGCACATGAAGAAGGCCGGGGCCGACGTCCGCTTCACCACCGTCCTGGGCGACGACGCGATGCGCGACTTCGTCCTGAAGGACCTGGCCGACTACGGCGTCCCGACCGACGCCGTCATCGACCGCACCCGCCCCACGACGCAGAAGAACCTCTTCACCGCCGGGGGCTACCGGATGCTGAAAGTCGACAAGGTCGACAACCGCCCGATTTCCGACAAGACCCTCGACCGCTTCCGGAAGAGCATCGCGGAGAGCGACGCCCACGCCATCGTCTTCAGCGATTTCCGTCACGGCATCTTCAACCCCACCACAATCCCCCTCCTCACCGCGTCCATTCCCCAAGGGCCGCTGCGGATCGCCGACAGCCAGGTCGCGACCCGCTGGGGGAACATCCTCGAATTCCAGGGCTTCGACCTCATCACGCCGAACGAGCGGGAAGCCCGCTTCGCCCTCGGCGACCAGGACTCGACCGTCCGCCCCCTGGCGCTCGACCTCTACAAGCGCGCCAACTGCAGGAACCTGATCCTGAAGATGGGCGAGCGCGGCATGATGACCTACCGCCACCCGGACACCCACGTCCGCTCCTTCTTCAACGTCGACACCTTCACCCACAACGTCGTCGATGCCGTCGGCGCGGGCGACGCCCTCCTCGCCTACGCGACGATCACGCTGACCGTCTCCAAGTGCATCGTCTCCGCCTCGATCCTCGGCGCGATCGCCGCCGCCCTTGCCTGCGAGCGGGACGGGAACAACCCGATCGAGCCCGCCGACGTCCTCGCCCGCCTCAACCGGGCCGAGAAACAGATCACCTACGAGTAGAAAACGGAGGAACGGAATGCGTGTCGTCGTCGTCGGCCTCGGGGTCCAGGGGAGGAAGCGGCTCGCCATCGCCGGGCCGGAAGCCGTCGCCGTCGTCGATCCCGTCGTCAAGGAAGGCTCGCCCGACCTCCGGGGCCTCCCCCTCTTCCGCACGATCGACGACGTCCCCGTCGCCGACTACGACGCCGCCCTCGTCTGCACGCCCGACGGCGCGAAGGTCGCCATCCTCCGCCACCTCCTCTCCCACGGGAAACACCTCCTCGTCGAGAAGCCGCTGATCGACGACGACGACGTGGTGCTGGAAGGCCTCGACGTCCTCGCCCGCCAGAACCACGCCGTCTGCTACACCGCCTACAACCACCGCTTCGAGCCCCACATCGTCGCGCTGAAGGAAGTCCTCGACTCGGGCCGGCTGGGCCGGGTCCACCTCTGCAAATTCTTCTACGGAAACGGCACCGCGCGGGACGTCCGCAACTCGGCCTGGCGCGACCAGGGCCTCGGCGTCTTCCCCGACCTCGGCTCCCACCTCCTCGACTGGACCCTCCAACTCTTCGGCAAGCCCGCCGCCGAGCCCGAGCTGTGGCGGGCCTCCCGGTTCGAGAACCGCTCCTTCGACCACTTCCACTTCGGTTTCCGGGGCGGCCCCGACGAGCCAACCCCGACCCTCGACTACGAGATGACCCTCCTCTCCTGGCGGAACACCTTCCGCCTCGACCTCTTCGCCGAGAAGGGAAGCGCCCACATCGACTGCCTCTGCAAATGGGGGCCGAGCGTCCTTACCGTCCGCGACCGCATCCTGCCGAGCGGCCGTCCCACCGAGGCGGGCCGGACCCTCGTCTGCCCCGACCCGACGTGGGAGATCGAATACGCCCACTTCAAGACCCTCTGCGCCACCCCGGCGACGAACATCGCGAACGACCTGTGGATCAACGGCATCTTCCGGAAGGTCGGCAAACTGGCCCTGCCCGAGGGAGAGAAAAAATGAGCCTCGGCAGTGTGGGTTTCGCCGGGATGACCCACCTCGGCGTCCTCTACGGGACCGCGACGGCGGCGAAGGGATTTCCCGTCGTCGCCTTCGATCCCGATCCCGCCCTCGCCGTCCGGCTGCGGGAGGGGACCTTCCCCGTCAGCGAACCCGGCCTCGCCGAGTGTTGGAACGAATGCCGCGAGCGGATCGCCTACACCGCCGCCGCCGCCGACCTCGGCGCCTGCCCCCTCGTCTTCGTCTCCCTCGACGTCGCCACCGACGACACCCACCGGAGCGACCTCGCACCGCTCCGCGCCCTTATCGCTACCGTCGTCCCCGCGCTGGGGGAGGGGGCCGTCCTCGTCCTCCTGAACCAGGTCCCGCCGGGCTTCACCCAGGGCATCGCCGACCTCTACCGGGAAACCTTCGCCGCGCGGCGGATCACCCTCATCTACCAGGTCGAGACCCTCATCTTCGGCCGCGCCGTCGAGCGGGCCCTCCATCCCGAGCGTTACATCATCGGCCTCGCCGATCCCGATCTCGCAAAAGCCCCGCTGCCCGCCGCCTACCGCGCCTGGCTCGACGCCTTCGGCTGCCCCCTCGTCCCCATGCGCTACGCGAGCGCCGAGCTGGCGAAGACCGCGATCAACTTCTTCCTCGTCTCCACCGTCACGACGACGAACCTCCTGGCCGAGCTGTGCGAGGCCGTCGGCGCCGACTGGGGGGAGATCGTCCCCGCCCTCCAGCTCGACAAGCGGATCGGTCCCCACGCCTACCTCAAGCCCGGCCTGGGCATCAGCGGCGGCAACCTCCCGCGCGACCTCGTCACCCTCCGCGGCCTCTCCCAAAAGCACGGCACCGAGGCCCGCCTCATCGACGCCTGGATCGCCGACAGCGACCACCGCCGCGACTGGGCCCTGCGGAAACTGCGGCAGACCCTCCCGCCACCGCAGACCGTCGCCGTCTGGGGCCTCGCCTACATCGCGCACACCGCCTCGATCAAGAACTCGGCCGGCGTCGCCCTCGTCCGCGCCCTCTCCGGGGAGCAGATCGTCCTGCGCGCCTACGATCCGCAGGTGAAGGCCCTTCCCGCCGATTGCCGGGCGGAGCTCGCCGCTTCCGCCCTTGACGCCCTCGCCGGGGCCGACATCCTGGCCGTCATGACCCCGTGGCCCGAGTTCGCCCAGGTTCCCCCCGCCGAGATCGCCGCCCGGTTGCAGGGGAAAACGATCCTCGACCCCCTGGGCACCCTAGACGAACAGGCCTGCCGCGCCGCCGGACTCGACGTCCGCCGGATCGGGAAAGCCGCTTAACTCCTCCCTCCCCCCTTTCCCATGCTGACCCACACCCTGTCCCAACCGACCGCGCCGCAGCGCGTCGTCGTCCTCGGCGCCAACGGCTTCGTCTCCGGCGAACTCGTCCGCCGCCTGCAGGAGCAGGGCGTCCCCGTCCTCCCCCTGGGCCGGAACGAACTCGACCTCCTCTCCCCCGACGCCGCGGCGAACCTCGCCCCCCACCTCCGGCCCGACGACGCCCTCGTCTTCGTCTCCGCCCTCGCCCCGTGCAAGAACCCGGCGATGCTCGCGCAGAACCTCGCCATGGCGAACGCCGTCGCCGCCGCGCTGAAGGAGCGGCCCGTCGCCCACGTCGTCTACGTCAGCTCCGACGCCGTCTACATGGACATCGCCGAACCGATGACCGAGGCCACCCCCGCCGCCCCCGGCTCCCTCCACGGCGTCATGCACCTCGCCCGGGAACTGATCCTCCAGTCGGAGCTGGGAGGGAAAGTCCCCCTCGCCCTCCTCCGCCCCACCCTCATCTACGGCGCCCGCGACCCCCACAATGGCTACGGCCCGAACCGCTTCGCCCGCCTCGCGGCGAAGGGGGAGGAAATCGTCTTCTTCGGCAACGGCGAGGAGCGGCGCGACCACGTCTCGATCGCCGACGTCGGGGCGCTGCTCGTCGGCATCCTCTTCCGCCGCAGCACCGGCATCCTCAACGCCGTCAGCGGCGAAGTCGTCTCCTTCCGCGAAGCCGCCGAGTGGATCGTGAAGGAATCGGGCAGTAAGAGCGTCCTGCGCGCCACCCCCCGCAGCGGCCCCATGCCCCACAACGGCTACCGCGCCTTCGACCCCGCCGCCCGCCGCGCCGCCTTCCCCGAAATCCCCGTCACCCCATGGCGGGAAGGACTCCGAACTTTGACGATATCGATACTTCGACCTCTTTAGAGTCTTATATAAAAAGGTTCGATTCGCACCCCCACCCTGGCTCCCGAGAAGAGAAAGCGAAAGACACCCCCTTTTTTTGCGTTGCTCCTGACTTATTTTCCGAAGAGTGTACCTCTCTCCATGGCATCAACACCCCTTCTTGAAAAAGCACGCCCCCTGATGAAAAAGGCCTTTCTGGGATTCCTTTTACTTCTCTTGCTTCCTTATTGCTGGATCTTGCTTCTCGGAATTCATTCCTTCTTTCACTCCGTAGCCTATGTCCCCGCACAGACGACCGCCGTCCCGGTCGATTCTGCGACGACCACCCATATCGACATCGGCAAGCCTCTCACTTATCCGGAGGCCTACGACCTCGTCAGTAAAATCCGTCTGTTTGCTACTTATCGACATCCGTCCGTCATGGCGCGTCTCTTTAGTGAAGATGCTTCCATCATTATCCAGCTTCCAGACAAAGCCCTCACACAATACGCCGCTCTTTTACCCAAATCGATCCTCCGCCATGGAGGACGCCTATTCCTCTCGAAGCCCCAAGTCATCGACTTTTTCAACCATGCCAACTTCATTCTCCCCTACCTCACACTTGTAAGAAATGATCCCGACGTCATCGTCAATCATCAGAACAACACCGCCTACATTCATATTCAGGGGACGGAACAGATCCATGCGCTCGGGTTTTCCGTGGAACAGCCTTTCGAGGAAGACCTCATCCTGTCTCGCGACAAGGACGGCCAAGTCCGCATCGCCACTTACGCCATGTTTCTCCGATAACCTTTTTCGTCATGTCTTCCGTAGATATCCCCGAGAAAGCAGCCCCCCCGTTTCCCCCAGACGATCCTGTAAATAGCCAGACTCAAGCGACTCCAGACGTTTGCCACCTGCGTGCCCTGCTCCACGGCCCAGGCCAGGATCTCCGCGCCATTCCCTTCAGCTTATTATTCAAGCTTCTCTTTCGAAAATGCCGTATCACCGCGGCCTACTTAAGGGCCTTCTTTGGGAACAATTTTGAACCTCTGGCCGCCCTCTTGGTCCACTGGGGGCACTACCGGATCGCCCATTGGTTCATCCGCACGGTCAAGGCCCCTCGATTTCTCGAACGAAAGGCCTATGAAAAATTCTTTATAGGTGACCATGAAGACTTTCATCGTCTCGGCCTTCTCATAAACGAAGCGCGCGCCGAGGATGCGGCCCGGACTGGCCTCGATTTCGACCAGAGACACTACCTCGGCCCCTTTTACGGCGACACCATCGGCTATATCGCTCTTCTTGGCTACTACATCCAGATGCAGAGACTATGGGGCCCACCCGGCGTCAAAAATATCTTCTGCCTCAACCCCAAGCGAATCGCCAATCGCCATTTGTTCGGCTACATGGCCCCCTTTCTTGATGTCGTCACCGATCCGGCAATCCAAAAGACCTATCGCCCCGCGCTTGAGCACATGCAGATCGTGTCCCTCGTGCGTGCGCAGGGAGAATGGAAAAACTTCTACGTCGCCGCTTCCCAGGCCCACATCCAGTGGGCCGAACAAAAGCTTCCTCCCCTCCTTCAACTTCGGAACGAAGACGTTGAATACGGTTGGGAAAACCTCGCCATACTGGGCGTCCCCAAGGGAAACTGGTTCGTTATCCTCCATGTCCGGGAAAGCGGCTTCTATCGAGGAACCGCCTCGGAATCAACGGATAAAATCATCGCGACCCGCAACGCCAGCATCGATGATTACCTTCCGGCGGCTCGGGAAATCATCGCCCGAGGCGGCTTCGTCATCCGCATCGGCGACCCTTCGATGAAGCCTCTTCCCGCAGACATCCCCGGCCTCATCGACTACGCCCATAGCCCGCTCAAATCGGAACGCATGGACGTTTTTCTGTTCGGGGCGGCCCGGTTCTTTCTCTGCACCAACTCGGGTCCCTCAGCCGTTCCGGGCCATTTCGGCATTCCCTGTCTTCACACCAACTGGCTCCCGCTCAGCCATCATTACGGACATCCTCACGACATCCTTCTCCCGCGTCTCGTCGAAGACTGCTCAACGGGCCGGATACTCACCTTCGAAGAAATGATATCCTCCCGAGTCGGCCACGCTCTGGCCATGACTCCGGAGGACGATGGCTTCCGTTATCTTCCGAACACCCCGGAAGAGCTCCTTGAAGGCGTCCGGGACATGTTTGAAGCCCTCGAAAACGGTACCGTCCGACGCCGCGAGCAACAGCGCCACATGGACTCCTTCATCCAACTCTGCCAGAAACACCAGTTCCGCTGGCAGACCACTCCATGTGGCAGCTTCCTGATGCGCCATCGGCATCTGCTCTAACTCTCTCCGCATGCCAATTTCCCCCTCCCGCCCGGCCTGCTCCCCCCAAGAGGAGCCCCTCCACGCCCTGCTCCAGGGCCCCCGGCATGAGCTCCACCGCATCCCCTATTCCCTCCTCCTCAAACTCATCTGCAGGAAATGTCTCCTTGCCCTCCGGGCACAGGCCTCTTGCTTCCGCCTCGGCTGCGCCCTGTTCCTCGTCGTCCTGAGGCAATATGGCCTCGCCTCTCTCTTTCTGAAAGGCGATCGCCTGCGAGCAGTCATTCATGACAGCTTCCTCCAAGGGCACCCCATCCGGTTGCGCCTGTGCACCCGCCTCCATCACCATCTGCGCCGTTCCCGCAACCAGGCATCCGAAGGATGTTACCACCTCGGGACCTTCTTCCAGACAACCATCGGCTACATCGCCCTCCTTGGATTCTACGTCCAGCTCCAGCACCTCCAGGGACGCAAGGACGTCAAAAACGTCCTTTTCTTCGACCCAGAAAAAAAGATCGCCAACCGGCATCTCCTTGACTACCTCATCCCCTTCTTTGAAGTTGTCTCCGATCCTGCCGAGAGGAGTGACGCCCGGCGAAGCGGCGGGGGCCTGGAAATGTGCAATTTCCTTGAAGTGAATGGACGATGGGAGGACTTCTACTCGACGGTGTCCAAAGCCCAAACCCAGTGGGAGACAAGCAAAAAGCCCCTGCTTTCCCTTCGTGAGGAAGACATCGCCCTCGGTTGGGAGACCCTCGCTTCTCTCGGGATTCCGCAAGGAAGCTGGTTCGTCACCCTGCACGTCCGGGAAAGCGGCTTTTACCAGGGGACCGCGTCCGAGGTCCATGAAAGCTTCAACGGCGCCCGCAATTCGAACCTCACGGACTACCTTCCCGCCGTCCGGGAAATCACCTCCCGAGGAGGGTATGTCGTCCGCATTGGCGACCCGACCATGCAACCCTGCCCCTCCCTGCCCGGCCTCATCGACTATGCGCGGAGCCCCTTGAAATCGGAGCGGATGGACGTCTTTTTTCTCGGAGCGCCCCGCTTCTTCCTCGGTACGAATTCCGGGCCCTTCGCCGTGCCCTGCCTCTTCGACGTCCCCCTCCTCCTAACTAATTGGCACCCCTTGAGCAACCACTACGGCCATCGCAACACCCTCCTCCTTCCCCGCCTCGTCCAAAACCATGAAACGGGCCGCGTCCTGACCTTCCGGGAACTCCTCCGTTCCCGCTTCGCCCACGCCCAAACCCTCGATCCCATCCCCGACAAACACAGCTTCCTCCCCAACACGGAAGAAGAGATCCTGGAAGCCACGCGGGACATGCTTGCCCTTCTGGACGGACAACATCAGGGACGCTCGGGAGAAAAAGCCAAGCACCTCCAGGCCCGTTTCGCAGCCCTCTGCAAGGAGACCGGCTTCCGCTGGTCCGTCTCCCTTCCCGACAGCTTCCTTCTTGCCCACGCCGAACTGCTCGACTAATTCTCCCCCTTCTCCCTCCCCATGAACGCCTCTCGCCAGTCCCCCCCGAGCGTCGGCGTCTTCTTTCCCAACTACAATCACGCTCCCTATCTGCGCCAATCGCTCGGGGCCATGCTCCACCAACTCGACCACATCGACCACCTCCTCGTCATCGACGACGGCTCCAAGGACGGTAGTCAGGCGATCATCCAGGAACTCACGGCCCCATTCAAAGGAGAACGTCGCCTCGAAATCCTTATCAAACCCGAGAACAAGGGCATTTTCGACTCCCACCGGATCGCCCTCGAAAAAATCCAGACCCGCTTCCTCTATTCCGCCGCAGCCGACGACTACGTCCTCGACGGTTTCTTCCAGGATTCCCTTGCCCTCCTGGCCGACCATCCCGAGGCCGGCCTCTGTTTCAGCAACGCCTGGGTCAAGGACGAGGCCAGTGGACGCTTCTATTCCCAAGACCTTGACCTTGGCGACACCCCTCGCTTTGTCTCTCCAGAGGAATTTCACGTCCTTCTGAGGCGAAGGGAGAGCTTCCTCATCCCCCCCCACTCAACCCTGTTGAACCGAACCGCCCTTGAAGCCATCGGCGGCTTCCCTGCGGAACTCAAGTGGCACACCGACTGGTTCACCTACAACGCCATCGCCCTGAGATACGGTTTCTGTCACCTCCCGAGGCGAAAGACCGTTTTCCGCCTCCTCCCCACGGCCATGAGCTCCATCAGCGCCGCAAGTTCCCCAGCCAAGCGGCGGGAGCGCGATGGCATCCTCGCCTCCTTCCTCGACCTCATCGGGCAGCCTCGCAATGCCGACGTGCGGGAAGCCTTTCGCCTCCCCTCCCTCCTTGAACTCACACCCGGCACCCGGCGGCGGCTCCTTCTCAAAAGCCTCCTCAAACCCTCCCGTTGGTGGTTCCCCTCCCGACCTCTCCTCTCCGCCCTGGTGCGCAACGCAGTACGGAAACCTCTCTGGAACCTCGTCTGGCCGATCCTGAAAGCCCTGGGTCCCGGCAAGAAAGCCGTCGCTCTCCGCCTCGCTGTCCTGCGCCACTTCGGTGCCACGATCGAGGGGAAGCCCCACATCCGCCCCGGCGTCTCCCTCGACCATCCCTGGAACCTTTCCCTCGGTGACGGCTCCTTCCTTTCCCACGGCGTCCGGCTCCAGACCGGGAACGCCCGCATCGAGATCGGCCCCGGCGCCCTCATCGACCGGGACGTCACCTTCTTCGCCGCCGCATGGAAAGAGCAGTCCGGCGTCCTCCACTGGGTCGCCGCGCCCATCCTCATCGGGGCCCGGTCCTACGTGGGCCCCCAGTCCCTCCTCCTCGCGGGCACACGTGTCGCCGCCGGTCAAGCTGTCCCTCCGCGAAGCGTCCTGGATGCTCCGCTCGCCGCCCCTGCCGACTGATGATCCCTCACCCCGACTGCCACCCGCCCTGCCGCCTGTCCTCACGCTTCGAATTTGCTAGTAAATCCTCCAAAAATTCTGGCAAATAGTCCCTATGCGAAAACTTGAAAGCGGCGAAATCACGATTTTAAATCGGACATTCAAGTTTTTTGGCTACAGCGACGACAGCCAATTCTGCGGCTTCCGCAAAGAGGGCACATGGGGGGAATTCGACCTGCATCATTTCAGCCAGATCGTTCGCCCCGACAGCATCTGCCTCGACCTTGGGGCGAATGTCGGAATGGTTACGCTGGCCTTGAGCATCCTCTGCCCCAAAGGCCATATTTATGCCTTCGAAGCCTCCGCCGCGACAGCCGAGGCATTGAAGCACACGGCGGAAGCTAACCGACTGAAGAACGTCACCGTCGAACACACCATCCTGGGCCGGGAAAACGAAGAAATCCGCTTCTTTGACATTCCCGGTGTCAGCACGAGTTCCTTTGCCATCTCGAAAGAGAGCGACAAAACCGTCCACGTCCTCGCCTATCCCTACACCGACAAGGAATCCAACGTCACCGTCGCCCGCACCAAAAGCGTCGATCAAATCGTGCGCGAGTTGAATATTCCCCGGATCGACTTCATCAAAATCGACGTGGAAGGAGCCGAACTCGATGTATTGGAAGGCGCGAAGGAAACGCTCGCCCGATTCAAGCCCATCGTCGTCATGGAATTCAATTCCCGGGTCTTCACCCAAATCCGGGATATCTTCCCCAAACATGCCCTCGGTCGCATCCTTGAAACCTTCGATTCTGTCCACTATTTCAAGGAACGGACTGGCAATCTCATCCGGATCGAGCCCACGCCTATCGATCGGGAACGATTTTTGACCGATCACTACGATAAAGTCGCCGATCTTCTGTGCTGCTTCGACGGCGCAGAACTCCACAACGTCGATCTTATCGGCGAAGTGCAGACCCTCAAACTTGCCGTCGAAAAACTCAAGGAACAAAACAAATTGGGTTCCCTCCTCAAACGCAAAATCAAGGGCCTCATCCGTCGCCTCTTCGGGCTCTGACGGAAAACAGAGAAAGCCAACTCGTCCCCACTCCGTCCAACTCCAACCCAATTCCCCTCACTATGCGATCCCTTGAAAGCGGCACCATCACCCTCCTAAACAGACCGTTCCAGGTTTTCGGCGATGCCGACGACAGCCAGTTCTCGGCCTTCCTCCGCGTCGGCACGTGGGAACAAATCCCCCTGCATCGCTTCAGCGCCTTCCTCAAGCCGGACAGCATCTGCCTCGACCTTGGTGCCAACATCGGGATGGTGACCCTCGCCCTGAGTCTGCTCTGTCCCAAAGGACACGTTTACGCCTTCGAAGCCTCCAAGGACACGGCCGAGGCCCTGCGGCAAACCGCCCTGGCCAACCACTTGAAGAACGTCTCCGTGGGGCAGGCCATCCTGGGAGACGAAGACAAGGAGGTTCGCTTCTTCGACATTCCCGGTGTCAGCACGAGTTCCTTCGCCGTCTCCAAGGAGAGCGACAAAACCGTCCACGTCCTCACCTATCCCTACACCGACAAGGAGTCCAACGTCACCGTCGCCCGCACCAAAAGCGTCGATCAAATCGTGCGCGAGTTGAACATCCCCAGGGTCGATTTCATCAAGATCGACGTGGAAGGCTCTGAACTCGATGTCCTGGACGGGGCGAAGGAGACCCTCGCCCGCTTCAAGCCCATCATCCTGATGGAATTCAATTCCCGCTGCTTCATCTCGGCCCGCGGTATCCTTCCGGCGCAGGCTCTGTCCAAAATCCTCCAAACATTCGATTCCGTTTACTGGTTCAAGCACGAGAACGGCACGATCACCCTCCTGGAAAGAGCCGAAGTGGAGAGGGAAAAGTTTTTGACGGCGAATTACGACCAGGTCGCCGATCTCCTGTGCTGCTTCGATGGCGCGGAACTCCACAATTTCCGCCTGCTCGACGAGATTCAAAATCTCAAGTTCGCTAACGAACAGCTTCAGCTCAAACTCAAAAACAAGTGGATCTCGGTTCTGAAAAGAAAATTCAAACGCTTCCTTCGCCGCTTCTCCTCCCCATCCCCTCAATCCTAATGTCAGGCCCCCGACTGGGTGGCATGAATGGCAAGGCGGATGCGGGAAACCGGAACGCCCGCCTTGTCATAATCGCTTGATGGAAGAGGATGCGGTTTGCATCATAACAATCCTTCCCCGAGAGCCCTCTTGCACCCCCCTTCCTCCTTCAACAGCCGCTACCTGGCTCCGTTCTACCGGTACTTCCACATCGTCCTCTACAAGACCTACGCGAACCTGAAGGGGGAGAACGAGAAGACCTACCTCGGCTGTGTCTGGTGGATCGTCGAACCGCTGATGAACACGGCGGTTTTCTACTTTATTTTCGTCTACATCCTGAAGAACCGCGGTCCCGATTTCGTCGTCTTTCTTTACGTCGGCATGGTCGTCTACGGCTGGTTTTCGAACGGTCTCAATGCGGCGGCGAACAGCATCGTCTCCCATGCGGCCTTGATGCAGCAGATCTGGCTTCCGAAGGCCCTCTTCCCCTTCATCTCCGTCTCGAATATTTCCTGGAAATTCTGCTTCTCCCTCGTCGCCATCCTCCCTCTCCTCTGGTGGCAGCACGCCCCCCCCACCCTCGCCTACTTCGCCCTGCCCGTCCTGATCGCAATCCAATACTTCGTCGTCATCGCCCTCGGCATGCCGCTGGCCGGGATCATCCCCTACTTCCAGGATGGCCGCACGGTCCTCTCCACCCTTCTTTCCGTCTTCATGTGGCTCTCCGGAGTCTTTTACGGGCGGGAGCACGTCTCGGCCCATCTCCAGCCCCTCTTTTACGCCAACCCCGCTGCCGCCCTGATCGAGGGCTACCGGGCGATTCTCTTGCAGGGCACATGGCCGGACTGGCGTGTCCTTTTCCTTTCCCTCATCGTCCCCGCTTGTTCCCTCCTCCTCGGCCTCTTCATCCTCCACAAGATCGACCGCCAGGTGACGAAGCGCCCGATCTGAATCCCTCTTCCCATGTCCTCCCCCGAAGTCCTGATCGAGCTCGACCACGTCGGCCTCAAATATCCGCTGAAGCGGCCCCTCCACGGGCAGCGGGTCCACTGGGCGTTGCAGGACGTCTCCCTGACCATCTACCGGGGACAGACCCTCGGCGTCATCGGCTCGAACGGCGCGGGCAAAAGCACACTCATGAAGCTCCTCGCCGGGATCACTCAGGAGGACCGCGGGACGGTCCGGCGGAAGAAAGACCTCCGCATCTCGATCCTCAACCTCGGCCTCGGCTTCGAGGGGACCCTCACGGGCCGGGAAAACGCGATCCTCAGCGGCATGCTCTTCGGCCTCCACCGCCGCACCATCGAGAAGCGGATCAACAACATCATCGAGTTCTCCGGCCTCGGCGACTTCATCGACCAGCCCTACTACACCTACTCCTCCGGCATGGGCGCCCGCCTCGGTTTCGCCGTCGCCATGGAGATCGATCCCGACATCCTCCTTCTCGACGAAGTCCTCGGCGTCGGCGACGCCAATTTCGCCGAGAAGTCGAGCAAGGCCCTGCTCGAAAAAATCAACTCGGACATGACCGTCGTCCTCATCTCCCACGATCCCCACACGATCCGCCGCCTCGCCACCACCGCTACCTGGATCGACAAGGGCGTCACCCAATGCTTCGGCAACGTCAAGGAAGTCAGCGCCCGCTACGAACACTTCACCCGCACGGGAGAAAAGCCCGTCGCCACCTGATCCCGGCGGCATGGAACCCCGCCTCGTTCTCGACGTCAGCAGCACCGCCCGGCATCGCGTCCAGACGGGCGTCCAGCGCGTCGTCCGGGGACTCTACGGGGAAGTCGCCACGGAGGCGCTGCCCTTGGGCTGGAGCAACTCCTTTGCCTCCTACTGCACCCTCCGCCGCGAGGAACGGCGGAATCTCTCCGATCCGTTCGGCCACGAGAACGCCACCGCCCGGCCCGACCTCCTCCACAATCCCCACCCGTGGTCGAAGACCCTCCGCTGGCTCTTCCAGGCCACCCACCGGACCGGCCTCCCCGCCCGGGTCGGGGCGCGGGACTGGGTCGTCGTCCCAGAGATCTTCCAGGACAAGCGGATCGAATTCTTCGACGCCCATCTTCCGCTGAAACGGGGCAAAGCCGCCGCACTCTATTACGACGCCCTCGCCTGGTCGTCGCCGGAGTTCTTCCCTCCCGGCTCGAATCCCCGCTTCACCGACTACCTCGCCACCCTCGCCCGGTTCGACCTCGTCGTCTCCGACTCCCGCGAGGCCGAGGGGGAACTCCTCCGCTTCTGGCGTGAAAGAAACATCGCGCCGACGAAAACCGTCACCCTTCCCCTGCCGATGCCGCTGGGCCGGGAAGCCTCGCGCCCCGCGCCGGGCGATCCTGCCGCGGCCCACGCCCGGAAGCGGCTCCTCGTCGTCGCCACCCTCGAACCGCGCAAGAACCACCACCGCCTCCTCGACGCCTGCCGCCTCCTGTGGGAGCGGGGCCATGCCTTCTCCCTTGATCTTGTCGGCCGCTCCCTCGGGGAGGGGAGCGGCGCCGTCGTCGCCGAAATGGATCGCCTCCGCGCCGCAGGCCGTCCGCTGGCGTGGCACGCCCACATCGACGACGCGGGCCTCGCCGCCGCCTACGCCGCCTCCTCCTTCACCGTCTTCCCCTCCCTGCGCGAGGGCTTCGGTCTCCCGATCCTCGAATCGCTCTGGCACGGCCGCCCCTGCATTTGCGCCGAGACCGGAGCCCTGGGCGAGGTGGCGGCGGGGGGAGGCTGCCTGGCCATCGATCCCGGCGACACCGCCTCCCTCGCCTCCGGCATCGAGCGCCTCCTGACCGATCCCGCCCTCCACGCCGCCCTCCACGCCGAAGCCGCCGCCCGCCCTTTCCGCCACTGGCCCGACTACGCCCGGGAATTCCGCACTCTTTTGGAGGAGCACGCCCGATGAATTTCACGGACGCCGCGCTCGAACCGTTCCGTTTCGCCGGGCGACTCCTCGACCGGGGCCGCCTCGAAGTCGCCCATCGCCGCCTCCTGCGCGCATGGCCCCGGCGCGAGGCCGAGGCACGGGCCGCCTATTTCTCCGATCCCAGGGCCGCAGCTGAAGGCATCTTGATCGTCCAGCCCGCCGACATCGGGGACATGGTCCTCACCTCGGTCTTCCTCCGCCGCCTTCGCGCGGCCTTCCCCTCGGAGCGGATCGTCGTCGCCGCCGCGCCCCTCCCGGCTGCCCTCCTCCGGGCCTGCCCCCTCGTCGACGCCGTAACCATCCTCGACGCGAAGGGAATCGCCGGTCCCGACTGGATCACCCGCCTCCACGGCCACGAAGGCTGGTGGGAGGCCGCCGCCGCGCTTCGGGAGGCCCACTTCCCCGCCGCGCCGCCCGCCCTCGCCCTCAGCCTGCGCGGGGAACGGGACGCCCTCGCCGCCGCGGCGCAGATCGTCCTCGCCTCCTCCCGCGCCCGGCTCCGCGTCGGCTACCGGCTGAAGACCCTCTACGGCACCCTCCGTTCCGACCGCCTCCTCGACCTCGCCCTGCCGCTCCCGACCTCGGGCCACGAGACCGCGCGCCAGGGCCTCCTCCTCGCCGCCGCGACCGGCACGCCCTGCGCCGCCCCCACCCTCCCCGAACTCTGGATCGCCCCCGAGGCCCAGGCCCGGGCCGCCGCGATCTGGGCCGACCTCCGCTCCATCGGCACCAGCGATTCCGCCCATGTCATCCTCGGCATCGGCGCGGGGAAGCCGGAGAAGAAATGGCCGAAGGACCGCTTCGCCGCCCTGGCCCGCCACCTCCAGACGGAACGCGGCCTGGGCATCGTCTTCCTCGGCGGTCCCGAGGACCGGGCCGATGCGGAGGAGATCGCCGCCCTCGGCGGCCTCGACCCGGCCCGGACGGCGAACCTCGCCGGAGAACTCCCCCTCGACGTCGCCGCCGCCCTCGTCGGCGGGGCCGCCCTCTTCATCGGAAACGACTCCGGGCCGATGCACCTCGCCGCCGCCTCGCCGGGGCGGATCCCCGTCCTCGGCCTCTTCGGCGCGCAGGACATGGAACGGTGGCGCCCGCTCTCCCCCCGCTTCCGCGCCGTACAGGAGCCCGATCTGGCATCGCTCCCCGCCGAACGCGTCCTCGACGAAGCCGCCGCGCTGATGCGGGCCTGCGCTCTCCTGCCATGAAAGCCGCCGCCTCTCTCTTCCTTCTCCTGGGCGCCCTTTCCGTCCTCTTCCTTTCCCTGCCCGAACCGGGGATCGAGGCCTACCTGAGCCCGCTCGCCGAGGCCTCCTTCTCGCCTCCCGTCTCCGGTCCCGCCCAGGCCTTCCATCGGGAAGTCCTCCCCCGCCCCGTTGCCCCCGGCACCGTCCTGCTGGCCACCGTCACCCTCTCCGGCGGGGCCGACACCGTCGCCTTCCTCGACAACGGCGGTCCGGCGACGTCGAAAAAACGGGGCATCGAACTCCTCGCCCCGTCGAGCCGCGACCGGACTCCCGTCCCCCAGACCTGGAAGAACACCTTCGTCGCCCCTCCCGGCCCCGGCCCCCTCGTCTTCACCGTCGCCTGGAAGGGCGTCCCCGCCGAGGTCGGCCGCATCGCCCTCGCCTCGGTCTCGCCGCGTTATTTCCACCTCCAGGCGGGGCTCCGCGCCGCCCGTCTTCTCACCCTCCTCGGCACCGTCGCTTCCGGCCTCTTCCTCCTGCGCCGCCGCCTCGCCCCCGACCGCTTCGCCGCCCTCGTCGGACGGCGGCTCCTTCCCCTGGGCCTCGCGGCCCTCGTCGCCTTCGGCCTCCTCGTGCGATGGGACGGGAACCGGGGCCCCCACGGCCACCGCTACGGCTTCACCTCCCTGTGCAACATGGGCTCCGGCTTCCTCGCCCAGGCCACGCCCGCCGCCCGCGCCCTCGACTTCAAGGTCGTCTCCTTCCTCGGCTACGACGGGGACCAATACGTCCAGCTCGCCCTCGACCCCCTCCTCCTCGACCGCCCCGCCCTCGCCCGCGCCCTCGACGTCCCCGCCTATCGGGCGAAGCGCATCCTCCTGCCCGCCGCCGCGTGGCTCGCCGGGCTCGGCCACGCCCCGTGGGTGGTCCAGGCCTATTGCCTCCTCAACGGCGCCTTCTGGCTCCTCCTCCTTTGCGTCCTCCGCCGCGCCTTCCCCGCGCCGACGCTGGAGGAAGGGGCCGCGATGGCCGCCGTCCTCCTCTCCGTCGGCGCGCTCGAATCGCTCCGCCGCGCCCTCACCGACCTCCCCGCCGCCTCCCTCCTCGCCCTGGCCCTCCACCTCGCCGAGCGGGGGAAACCCTCCCCCCTGCTTTTCTCCTCCGCCCTCCTCGCCCGGGAGAGCACCCTCCTTTCCCTGCCCCTCCTCCTCCGGCGGAAATTTTTCTCCCGCTCCTTCCTCCTCTCCCTCGGCGCCGGCCTCCTCGCCGTCGGCGGCTGGTTCGTCTACGTCACCCTCCGCTTCCCCGGCCCCGGGGGAGGCACCGCGCACAACTTCTCCTGGCCCCTCCTCGCACTGGGGGAACGGCTCGCCCTCGTCTTCCGGGGCGAGGGCTGGGGAGATCCCGCGAACCGCGCCACCTTCCTCGCCCTCTTCGGCCTCCTCGTCCAGGCCGCCTTCCTCTTGCGCCATCCCCGGCCCGCCTCCGCCGCGTGGCGCACCGGCATCCTCTACGTCCCCCTCTTCCTCTGCCTGGGCCGGCCCGTCCTGGAGGAATACCCCGCCGCCGCCCGGGCCCTCCTTCCCCTGACCCTCGCCTTCCATTGGGAACTGGCCCGGACGCGGCGCGGCGCGGCCTTCTGGGCCTGGGCCCTTCCCGCCAACCTCGCCCTCTGGGACGGCCTCTCAAAATATCTCTTCCCGGCGGGATAGAGGGGGCTATCGTTAGCGAGAGCCCCGAGCCAGCTTAGGGTCTGGCTACGAATTCCGGCGGGTCGCGCCGGAGGGGCTGCGCCCCTCCCCCTAGGCGCGAGAGACGCCGCATATCTTTATGATACGCAAGGAACGAGTAACAACGGGGGTGGGGTGTAGAAC
>CAISZB010000514.1 GCA_903889845.1 uncultured Verrucomicrobium sp.
CCAGCACGTTCGAGCAGGGGCAGATCTACGTGCCCCAGGTGAACACCGCCCTGATGGTCGGCGTGCTGATCCTGGTGTTCAGCTTCAAGAGCAGCGCCGCCCTCGGCTCCGCCTACGGCATCGCCGTCACCGGCACCATGGCCGCCACCACCGTCGCCTTCTACCGCACCGCCCGCTTCCGCTGGGAATGGCCCCGCCTCGGCGCCATCCCCCTCTGCGGCCTCTTCCTCCTCGTCGACCTCACCTTCTTCGGCGCCAACTTGCCGAAATTCATCGAGGGCGGCTGGTTCCCCCTCCTCGTCGCCACCATCATCCTCACCGTCATGACCACGTGGAAGCGGGGCCGGGCGGAAATCCTCAAGCACATCCTCAAGCAGGACCTCGACATCTCCCTCATCGTCCAGGACGTCCAGCAGAACAACATCTACCGCGTCCCCGGTTGCGCCGTCTTCATGTCGGCCGTCTCGCGCGGCACCCCCATCGCCCTCCTCCACCACCTCAAGGCCAACCGCTGCCTCCACAAGACCGTCCTCCTCCTCACCCTCACCGTCGAAGGCGTCCCCCGCGTGCCGGGAGACACCTTGCAGGTGGAAGACCTGGGCGGCGGCATCTGGCGCGTCATCGCCCACTTCGGCTACATGGAAACGCCCAACGGCCCCGCCCTGCTCCAGCAACTCATCGCGCGCGGCATCGAGATCAATCCCCGCGCCACCACCTACTACTTCAACCGGGAAACCATCATCCCCGGCGGCAAGTCAACGATGTGGCCATGGCAAAAGGAACTCTACCGCGTCCTCAGCCAGAACGCCCGTCCCGCCCGGGACTACTTCGGCATCCCGCCCAACCAGATCATCGAGATGGGCCTGCCGATTCAGCTTTGATCGGTCTTTGGTCAGCGATTCCCAAAAGAGGACTTGCGCCCGGGGAGGAGATCAGGCACGCTCCACCCTCCTTCGAAACAACGGGTTGTAGCGCAGCCTGGTAGCGCGCTTGGTTCGGGACCAAGAGGTCCAGGGTTCAAATCCCTGCAGCCCGATTTTCTTTATCATCAGCATGATATAGAAAATCCATGCCCACCGCATAACAGTGGCGCATAACAAAGCCACCCTAAATCGGCGTAGATACGGATCGCCTAGCGGATAATCCCGCGCTCCGACGCCTGGACGAAATCGAGCAGCGTCCGGATCTCGGCGATCTCGTCGCACTCCGCCTTGATCTTCGCCAGGGCCTGGGAGGTGTTCAGGCTGTCGTCGTAGAGGAAGCGATGGGCCTTGCGGAGGGTCCGAATCGTCTCGTGGGAGAAGCCGCTCCGCTGAAGGCCGATGAGGTTGACGGAGCGGACCTTCGCCGGGTTCCCGTCGGCAATGAAGTAAGGGGGGGCGTCCTGGACGATCTTCGTGCAGCCGCCCAGCATCGCGTGCCGCCCGATCCGGCAGAACTGGTGGATCGCCGTCATCCCGCCGATGACGACGTGATCCTCGACGACGACGTGGCCGCCCAGGGTGGCGTTGTTCGAGAAGATGCAGTGGTTCCCCACGCGGACGTCGTGGGCGAAGTGGGCGTAGGCCAGGAAGACATTGTCGTCCCCGATCGTCGTCGCCGCGCCGGGAGCCGTCCCCCGGTTCGCGGTGATGAACTCGCGAAAGACATTCCGCGCGCCGATTTTGAGATAAGTCGGCTCGCTCTTGTACTTGAGGTCCTGCGTCTGCCCGCCGATGGAGACGAAGGGATGGAAGAGGTTCTCCGGCCCGATCTCGGTCTTGCCGGTGATCGTGACGTGGTGGCCGACGCGGGTGCGGTCGCCGAGGGAGACCTCGGAACCGACGACGGCGTAGGCGCCGACCTCGACGTCGATGCCGAGGCGCGCCCCCGGTTCGATCACGGCGGTGGGATGGATGGCCATGCGATTCGCTTCCGCTTTTAGCCGTCGATGAGGGCGAACATCATCTCTGCCTCGCAGACCGGCTGGCCGTTGACCAGGCACTGGCCGCGGGCCTTGCCGATCTTCGAGCGCGATTTCGTCAGCTCGACCTCGATGATGAGGATATCCCCGGGGACAACCGGGCGGCGGAACTTCGCCTTGTCGACACTCATGAAGTAGCCGAGGCGCCCCGCGTTCTCCGCCTGGCGGAGCATGAGGATGCTGGCGACCTGCGCCATCGCCTCCACCTGGAGGACGCCCGGCATGATCGGGTGGCCGGGGA
>CAISZB010000515.1 GCA_903889845.1 uncultured Verrucomicrobium sp.
CGCCTCGGGCCAGCGGTCGCCGGAGGAGGAGGCCGTGAACGGACGCCACGCCCCGGCGATCTCGATTTCGGGCTTCAGCCCGATGGGGACGGGAAGGATAAAGGCGATTTCCCGCGCGTAATTCCCGGCGGGGAAGCCGACGCCCCACTCGGAGGCGAAGCCCTCGGCGCCATAGCCGTTGCGGACGAAGAAGCGAATCCGCTCCGCGTCGTAGGCCTTCGACCACAGGACCTCGGCGGGACGCGCCGAAGCAGACTCAGGCAAGAGGCCGATGTGGGGTGCCTCGTGCTCGGTG
This sequence comes from uncultured Verrucomicrobium sp., assembly GCA_903889845.1. Classification (GTDB taxonomy): domain Bacteria; phylum Verrucomicrobiota; class Verrucomicrobiia; order Methylacidiphilales; family GAS474; genus GAS474. The sequence goes on from CAISZB010000515.1 coordinate 296, forward strand.
AAGGAATCCCGCGTCAGGACTTCCCCCTCGGCGTTGTGGACCGCCATCGTCGTCGCGTCGCGGAAGGAGGTGGCGCAACTGCGGAAGACCTTTCCGTTCACGTCGCCCACCTCGACATGCCAGAGGCCCGCCGGATCGTTCGACGTCGCGTAAAGCAGCTCGTTCCCGACGAAGAGCGTCGCCAGCGGGGAGCCGCCGAGGAGACATCCGAGGTTCGGGTCGCCGTAGAACTTCACCACCGGGAGGCTGCAAAGGGAGGACTTGCCCGCAAAGCTTGTCTCATAGCGCGGCGTGCTGACCCGCACCCAGTCGTGCCACCAGGCGTAGCTGTAGTAGGCGGGCGGCTCGACGGGGGCGATCCCCTCGATATCGTACTCGAAGAGGCATCGGGCCAAGTAGGAGTAGAAACGGGAGCCGAGGAGGGCGGAGAACTGCTTTTCGATCGTGATGTTCTGCCCGTAGGGGAGCTGCTCCGGGAGTCCCGTCTCAGCAAAAGTCGGTTGCCGCCGGACGAAGTCGACATAGCGGTCGACATACCAGCGGAACCAGCCCCGAACCTCAGGATCGAGACCGACGGAGACGCCCGCCGCCTCAACAGGAACCGACTCGATCAGGCACCCGCTGAACCACGCGCGATGGACGCCGTAGCCGTCGAGGTCGCTCGCCGTATGCCCGGCCCGGGAAAGGTTGCGCAGGAGGCCCAGGAAATAGTGCCGGGAAAACTCGGTCCACTCCGCGTTTTCCGTGAAGACCCCCTCCTTTAACCCGTGGTGATAGACAAAAGCGAAACCCTGCGGCTCCGTGCAATAGTAGACAGGCGTGTGCGTATTCGTCGCACAATCGGCCCGCCCCTCTGCCTCAGGACCGCCGCCCGCATAGTTCCAAGTGTAGTCGGGACGGAGGCTCGGCTGGGCATAGTGTCCGCTGCGGCAGATCGGATGCCGGTAGGCGTGGATGCCATTCTTCCACATATCGAAGCAAGCCTTCCGGTACTTTTCCTCCCCCGCCACCCGCCATGCCCAGTAATAGGCACGCAGTTCGAAGCGCATCTGCTGCGTCCAACCTTCCGTCCCCTCCGGAAGCCGGATGCGGAAGTGGTTTTCCACCATCCGCACCAGCGCGGCGCGCGGGGCCTCCGTCTCCGCCTCGGGCAGGCCCAGCTTCCCGGCATAATGGCAGAACGTCCCCAGCGCATCGGCGACGTGGCAGCCGGAGGCCGGGTGATCATTCACCGCCCCATCGGGCTCACTTAAAAGTCCGTCCTCCCGGACTGCCACGGAGAGCCGCCGCGCCAGCGCCGAAGCCCGCTCGCTGTGTTTCTGCCCCTCCCCCAGCAGCGCCATATAGACGTGGTAGATCAGGAGGTGGTGCTGGATACCCGTCGAGGCCGCGATCCCGGTCGAGGGATCGAGGTAGCCGTCCTCCTTCTCGCGCCAGCAGGCGTCGAGGAAGGCGACGAACGGGGCGTTCGAGAGGAAGCGCCGCAGATCGGTGGAAGAGGAGACGGAGGCGTTCGGAGGCAGGGTGGTCATGGGGATGTGGAATGTCGGAATCAGAGGGCTTCGGAGAAGAAATGCTTCAGGCCGTGATGGGAATCGTAGCGGATCTCGACGGCACCCTTGGCCCCATCAGGGAGCTTCACCTCCCGGCTCTCGCCGGGGGCCAGGACGGCGACCGTGTCGAGGGGTACCGTGGCGGAAGCCCCCGCCGCAACGCCGTCGCCCGAGGCAGGGGCGTTGTCGGCAACCGTCGCCGCGTTCGGATTGAGCGAGAAGCTCACCTCCCGCATCGGGTACTCGCTCCGGTTCGTGAAGACGACCGTCCCGCCGTCCTTCTTCACCGTATAGGGAAGTTGGATGTCCTTCAGGAAGGCATGGCCGCGTTCGTCCTCCATCTCCCCGTGCCAGCCGTAGAGGAAACCGCCTATGCCGGGCGCGTGGGAGATCATGTTCCATTTCCACCTCATCTCGGTCTCCCAACCGTCGATGTCCTTATCGCGGTCGGGCTTCCCCTTGTAGGTCCCCCACTCCGTGTAGACGAAGGGCTTGCCGCCCGCGGCGGCGTAGACCTCCGGCGACTGGGCCGTCAGGGCGGGCGGCTTCTGGTAGATATTCCAGCCGATGATGTCCTGGCCCTCGAAGAAGAACCAGTTATCCCCCCAACTGTCGAGGTTCGCCAGGGTCACCGGACGATGGTAGGGATCGCCCGCGCGGATCGCCTCCCGAGCCTCGGTCAGATAGCGCTGCAGGATGGGCCGGTCGTCGTAGCCGGGCGTGTGATGGATCTCGTTTCCGTCGTTCCAAAGGAGGACGTTCGGCGTCTCAGCCATCAGGATCGGGAGACGACGCTGGAGATCGGTCGCCAGACGGAAGTCGGGGTTCGAGAGCTGGCCGAAGATACCTATGCTCAGGTTGCATGTAGCCGCGGCGACAACAGGCATTACCATCAGACCGCGAGAGAAGGCCTCGTTCGCCAACCAGGAGTTCGCATCATTGCAGCGGATCGTGTTGAAGCCGAGTTCCTGGTAGAGCTTCGCGACGCGAATGAACTCGGCCTTCGTCACCTTTCGGTCGTTCTTGAACTCGACCCCCTCGTTGCCGTTGATGCCCCGGATCACGTAAGGATCGCCATTCACACGCAGTTCGGTCCCGCGCAGTTCGACAACGACGCCGTGGAAGTCGATCCGCTGGGAATCGGTCACCAAGCCCGCCTTGTCCAGGAGCTGGACCTCCCCGTGGTAGGAGGCGAACTGGGCCGGGAGCTTGAACTTGGCGGAGTACACTTTCACACCGCCATCGACGGAGATCGTCTTCTCCTGCCCCTCGCAACGGAACCGGACCGCCGCCACCCCGGTACCGTCGGCGACCGTGCAGTCGAAGCGGTGCATCGCCGTGCCGTCGTCAGCCACCGTCGTCGGCGCCGTCCGAGTGAAGGAGGCAACGCCGGGATGCGGTACAGTCGTTAGCGCAACGCTGCCCAGGAGGCCGTAGATGTTCTTTGCGGCGCGGTCGTCGCGATGTCTGAATATCCACCATCCGCTCACCGGATCGCCGTAGAGGCGGACGGCGACGACATTCTTCCCGGCGTGAAGGAACTTCCCGACCTCATAGGCGAGCGGCCACCGGTATTCGCCAAAATAAATAGGCAAAACGAGTCGGCCCTTGTCTTCCGGCATTGCGCTCTTGTCGAAGGGAAAAGGAATTTCGCAGCGATCAAACCAGTCCCACGTTATCGCCTTCTTGACCGGGAGACCGCTTCGGTTTCGGGTTCCGTTCAGCACCACCCAATCGTTCTCCTTGCGGACCGAGGCCTGCGTGCCGACCCACTCCCCGTTGACGTACAGCCGCGCATCGTCGCACAGATCATCGAAGCGGAGGTAGACCGATCCCTTTAAATCGTCCCGGGAAAGGTTGACTTCCTTGCGGTACCAGAAATGGCTCCCCGGCTGGTCGGGCACTAGGGGCTCCGGCACCGTCACTTCGGGCCAAGTGGAGGCGTCGTAATCTTCCCTTGCATAAGAGGTGTCAGCCAGGAAGGCATAGTCCCACGTCCGTTCCCCGAAGGCCTTTTTCCGCCACTTCCCGTCGAGCGGTATCCGGTTGAGCTGGGGCGAGGAGGCGACCTGGTCCCACTTCACCGCGTGGTCGAAGTTCTCGTAGTAGAGCGGTTCGATCGGCTCCACCTCGGGCCAGCGGAACTGGGTCTGGTAGGCCTGCCGTTTCTCCTCGCGCCAGTTCGGCGTCGGCATGTGGAGGGTGACCGAGGTGATCTTCACGTCGGTGGTGCCCCGCGCGTCCCCGCCCAGGTTCTGCAGGAAGAGGTAGATGTGGTTCCCCGTCGCCGCCGACTTCTTCGGCAGGTAATCAAGGTAGTAGCGGTAGGTGTGGACACCCTCCTGAAGAATCGCCGCCCCCTCAACGCCAGAACGAGAATCCCAGAAGTGTTCGGGTTCCGCCGGATTCGCCACGACGAAGTCCATTCGGAGAATCGGTTTCGTGATCTCCACCGTCGTCTCGAGGTAGCCACCATCCATGTAGTCCTTGAGCGGATAGGAGCCGAAGTCGATCTGAATATAGTTGTCCGTGTTCGCAGCATCGTCGAAATGCACCTTCACCACCCCGCCCTGCGTCTCCAGCCTGAACGCTTTCTTCGGGTCCTTATAGATCGAGGGGTGACACTCCGAATCGGGCCAGAGCGTCTGCGTGTGGCCAGTACAACCGATGAAGACGGTGAGGGCGGCTACGAGAAGAAGCAGCGACAGCCGAAGGGTGATCGGGCGGCGGAAGGAATACATTATAAATCGGGATAAAGCAGGGTGTACCGATCCCGGCCGGAATCGGGTCCGGTCGAGGTCGATCATCCCCCCGAAGATAGATTTCAGACGAGCACGAACACCTTTTTTTGCTTCCGCAAAACGGTAAGAAATAGAACCCCGCCCATGACGAACATAGCCACGGTGGAAGGCTCCGGAACGGCGAGGGTGACAGTCAGTAGCCCGGTATTGTCGAGCATCGCCGTGTAGCCGCTAAGCCCGGTGAACGAGACAGACGCATCGTTGATTGTTCCGAAACCTGAGAGAAGTTGGAGATTCCCCGCCCCTCCCGTCCACCCCGACAGATCGATGGTGCCGCTGAGCGTCGCGGTCGCGCTCCCGCCGGAGCTCATGATCGTGTCACCGTTGCTTACGTAGAGGGTCGCCTCGCTGGCCAGAGTAAAAGAACTGCCCGAGGTAAGAGTGAAAGTCAGGGCCGAGGTGCCGTCGAGGCTCAAACCGCCGCCGGAAACATTGACGGCCCCCGCCGTCAGCGTCGTCTGGGCAATTTTAAGCGCCCCACTCTGGACATTCAGTGCGCCGATCCCGTTGGAGCCCGCGGTCAACGTCGCCGCCGTGGAGGCAGTCGAAGTCGTCCCCACTGCCGCCGTTCCGGCGTAGGTGAAGGTCGAGCCGCTGGTGATCCCGTTGCCAAGCGCGTTCAGCGTGCTGTTGCCGCCAACCGCCACGAGAGTGAGGCCGCTTCCGACCTTCGTCGTCACGTTCGTCGTCGTGAAATTGAACGACCCGGCCTTGATCGTCCCCCCTGCCGTGCTGCTGGTCAGGTTCCACGTCGAAGTCGAACCGGAACTGCCATTACCCAGGCTCGGAGCCCACGCCCCGGCCCCGGTCCCAGCGGAGAGGTCAAGGGTGTAGCCCCTCACGTCAATCCCATAGACCGCGGCTGTTGTCGACGTGTTGGTCTGCGTCGTCGGCATCGTTCCTCCAGAAGCGAGGGTCATATTGGTGGAAAGCTCCATGTTGTTCATCCCACTACCGCCCGCCTGCCCGTCGTAGAACTTGATCCCCCCGACGCTCAGCGTTCCCGTTCCCGAATAGGCACCCACCCTGTTCACCACTGTTGTGCCCGTATAGCTGCTGAAGCTGAGCGTTGTACTGCTCAGATCCAGGTCGGTCGTAAAAGTCTGACTCCCCGCGCCGCGAAAGCTGATTTGGCCAAGGCTAGCCCCCGCACCGAGAGAAAGAGATGCCCCATGGATGGTATAGGTTGCCCCTGTTCCAGTCAGATAGATCGCAGCGGTTGTTCCTGCCCCGATTGCAATCGTGCCTCCGCTGATAGTGAGGCTTCCTGCCGAGAGGGTGTAGAGGCCGCTCGTTGTGTTGGTTCCGGGATCACCGATCTTCAGCGTCCCCCCGCTGCCCATATTTATGTAACCCGTGGTGGTAACCGGCCCCGATGTGGCGTTCGCTGCCGACGATTGGAAGAAGTCGAGCGTGCCGCCGGAAGCAATCGAGAGTGCTACTCCGGTATTGAGCGTGGTGTTGTAGTTGGTGGTGGCGGAGCCGCTCACCACCCCCAGTAACCCGCCGCTGTTGATATAGACGTAGCGAGTGGCGCCGCTCACGTTAAGCATGTTCTGCCCGGTCGCCGTAGGATCGATAAGGAGTTCACTAGTCCCCCCGTTGGTGGCGGAAAGAGTGGGGGCGTTGAGCAGACTCAACGTCCGCTGCACGTCGATCTCATTCGTGTAAGCACTCGTCTCCGTGAGGCTAAGGGTGGCGAGGTAGCCGCTCGCGCCGCTGTCATAGACGACGGTTTGATTGGCGGCGGTCGCGTTCCCCACATTGGCCGTATCGCCGGACGGCCCCGCCGTCGTGTCCCCGCCCGGGGAAAGGGACCCGCTGCCGCCAGTCCAATTGGAAGCGGTCGACCACGTCCCCCCGGAGGCGCCAGTCCACGTGTAGGTCGTCCCCGCTCGGGCTGGCGCAAGCAAAACCATCCCCAGGGCGAGGAGGGCGAGGACCGCCCCGATTCCGGGGGCGGCAGGACGGCGAAGTTCCGTGCGTTTCATGGCATTGACTCTTTCTTTTCTTTCGGGTTTCAGGCGGGCTTTCGGCGATTTCGTTGCAAGGACTGTTCTATTCAGGCGGCGTCCCCCTCCAGGAGGCGGACGGAGGCCCGTTCCACGAGGCGGGGCGGCACCAGCCGGGTCGTCCCGAGGTGTCCCGTCCGGCATGGGCCTGGCGGGTGGGGGGGGGGACCGCATTTCCCTTGCTTCCCGCAATGCCTCAATGCGGTCGATCAATTCGACCGAGGCGATCCGCGTCACCTCGGAAAAGCGCATGTCGCAACTGGTCAGCGGGGGCGTCATCGCGACGCACAGGGCGATGTCGTTGTCGAAGCCGACGACGCTGACGTCGTCCGGCACCCGCAGGCCTCGGCGGGCCAGGGCAACGTAAAGGCCGCGCGCCGTCCAGTCATTGGCCGCAATGAGCGCCGTCACATCCGACCCCCGCCC
>CAISZB010000516.1 GCA_903889845.1 uncultured Verrucomicrobium sp.
CAACGCGCCCCCCTTCGCAATTCGAAACAGAGTAGTCAGGCATCCCCGCTTCTCCCCGCCCCCTCAATGAACCGCACCTGCATCATCCTCAATCCCGCCGCGCGCAGCGAGCGGGCGAAGCGGCTCAAGAGCCAGATCGAAGCCCTGGCCGACGGGGTGACGATCAAGTATACGGAAGGGCCGGGAGACGCCGAGGCGAAGGCCGAACGGGCGGTTGAACAGGGGTACAAGGTGATCGTTGCCGCGGGGGGCGACGGGACGATCAACGAGGTGGTGAACGGGTTGACCGGATTTTCCGAGGACGACGGGAAACGCCCCGACGTGACCCTGGGCATCCTGCCGATCGGGACGATCAATGTCTTTTCGATGGAGTTGGGGATTCCTTCCGACCTGGAAAAGGCGTGGGAGACGATCGTCCGGGGGAAGACGCGGCTGGTCGACCTGGCCAGCGCGAACGATCACCGTTTCGTCCAACTCGCCGGGGTCGGCTTCGACGCGCAGATCGTTGCGCGGACGGAGTGGAAGTCGAAGAAGATGCTGGGGCCGTTGAGCTATGTGCTGACCGGGGCGCAGATCGTGACGGAGAAGCCGCCGAAGATCGTCGTACGGACGGAGGAGGGGAAGACGTATAAAGGGTCCTTCGTGCTGATCGGCAACGGGCGCTTCTACGGCGGGCCGTTCCCGATCTTCAAGGAGGCGCAGCTCGACGACGGGCTCCTCGACATCTGCATCTTCGAGCAGATGAATCCGCTGGCCCTGGTCTGGTACCTCCAGGGTATCCTGACGGGGAAGCATACGACCTTCCCCGACGTCCGCTATTTCAAGAGCCGCGCCGTCCGCGTCGAGGCCGACGGGGACGAGCGGGTCCCGGTCGAGGTCGACGGGGAACTCCTCGGCTTCCTGCCGTGCGATTTCCGCGTCTCGCCGAAGGCCCTGCGGGTGCTGCTGCCATGAAAGGGAAAGGGAGCCCGATGAAGGCGAAGACGGCGACAAAGAAACCGCGGCAAGCCCCCCGCGCGCCCGCGCCATTGGAGGCCGAGTTTATCGTTTCCGAGGTCGTTCCCGCCCCGGTGACGCCTCCCGCATCGGGCCTGAACCTGGGCCTCTTCCTCGACCCGAAGCGGGCGATCAGTCACTTCCTGGAGATCGGGATCGGGAAGACGGGGGCGACGTGCGGCTCCTTCATCCTGATCAACCCGAACACCGGCCTCCTCGACATCGAGGCGACACGCGGCATGCCGCTCCGCATCCGCCGGACGAAGCTCCACCTGGGCGAGGGTGTCACCGGCTGGGTGGCGACGACGGGGAAGGCGATGCGGATTCCGGACGTCCGGAAGGAGCGGAAATACGTGACGGTATTGCCGAAGGTCCGCTCGGAGCTCGCCGTCCCGGTCGAGCACCAGGGGCAGGTCTTGGGCGTCATCAACCTCGACAGCGTCCACCTGGCCCACTTCTCCGAGGAGCACGAACGGGCGATGACCGGCCTGGCCGCCGAGGCGGCCGAATGGCTCCGCTACGGATGGGAGTTGACGGCGCTCCGGGCGAAGGACCAGCAGCTCAACGCCCTCGTCCAGATGGGGCGCTCCATCGTCTCCATGACGGGCCTCGACGAAACCCTCTCCGGCATCGTCGCGAACGGGGCGCGGCTGATGAAGACGCGGGTCTGTTCCCTCATGCTCCTGGGGCCGGACAAGAAGGAACTGGTCCTGCGGGCCGCCTGCGGGGCGGGCCTCCGTTACCAGAACCGGCCTCCGCTGCGGGTCGACGAGTCCCTCGTCGGCGCCGTGGTGAAGCGGAAGAAGCCGTGCATCGTCTTCAACGTCGAGACCGATCCCCGCTATCACGAGGTGGCGATGGCCCGGGAGGAGGGCCTCGTCTCGATGCTGGCCGTGCCGCTGATCTTCGCCGCCGAGGCGATCGGCGTCCTCAACGTCTACACCGACGAGCTCCACCGCTTCTCCAACCAGGAGATCAAGCTCCTCCAGACCCTGGCCGACCTCTCCGCCGTCGCCATCGAGCGGACGCGGCTCCTCACCCGCGTCGTCGACACGGAGGAGAGCCTGCGGCAGAGCGAGCGCCTCTCCGCCCTCGGCCTCCTGGCCGCCGAGGTGGCGCACGAGATCCGCAATCCGCTCACGGTGATGCAGATGCTCTTCCACAGCCTCGTCAGCTCGACGCCGATGAACGCGGCGGCCTCCGAGGACGCCCGGATCATCGAGGAGAAGATGCGGCACATGAACCGGATCGTCGACCAGATCCTCTCCCTGGTCCGCTCCGCCGAGCCGATCAAGGAGCCGGTCGATCTCGGCCACATGATCGACGACATCGTCCTCCTGGTCCGCCACAAATTGCACCGGCAGGGGATCGAGATCCGGCGCGATTCGGAGGCCCCGCTGCCGCCCGCCCGGGTCGATCGCGCCCAGATCGAGCAGGCTATCCTGAACCTCGTCCTCAACGCCGTGGGCGCGATGCCGGAGGGCGGGGCGCTGACGATCGGCACCTCGATGGAGGAGGCCGAGGGCGAGTCCTATTTCAGCATCACCGTGCGCGACAACGGCGTGGGGATGTCGGCGGAGCAGATCGACAACCTCTTCGCTCCCTTCCTGACGACGAAGCAGCACGGCACCGGCATCGGCCTGGCGATCGTCGCCCGGATCATGGAGAACCATAGCGGCCGGATCGAGGTGGAGTCGAAGCCGAAGCGGGGGACAAGGTTCCGGTTGTTGTTGCCGGCGGGGTAGGGGGGAAGGGGAGGGGCACCCCTTCGGGGTAGGGTAGAATCGCGCTTTGCGCTTGCCTGTACAGCTGGGGGCTGTCCGCTTTATCGCCAAGGAGCGGGCTTCGCCCCTCCTTGAACCTCCCCGTCAGCGGATGCCAACGGGAGAGAGCATCCACGACAAAAGGCCATTCTCCCAAAGAGAGTTCTACTCCGCTGAATCCC
>CAISZB010000517.1 GCA_903889845.1 uncultured Verrucomicrobium sp.
CCCCTGCATCTTCGTCTTCTGGCACCGCGCCACCCTCGTCGCCGCCGCCCACTTCCGCGACCAGGACATCGCCATCCTCATCTCCCGCTCCTTTGACGGCGAACTCATCGCCCGCACCGTCGAGCGTCTCGGCTTTGTCGCCATCCGCGGCTCCAGCTCCCGCGACGGCACCTCCGGCCTGCGCAACCTCCACCGCGCCTACCTCGCCGACGAGCAGGAAGGCGCCTCGGCCCCCTACGTCACCGTCCTTCTCGGCGGCCTCTTCCTCGCCCTGGCCGGCCTCTGCGATTACGGCGCCCTCTGGCTCCTCCCCGCCTACCTGCTCGGCCTCCTCTTCCTCCGTTCCCGGATTCTCCTCTTCCTCCTCGTCCCGGCCCTTTGGGCCGTCGTCCTCCTCCCCTGGCTCTTCCGGAACCTCTCCCTGACCGGCGACCCCTTCGGCGGCGCCGCCCTCCGCCTCGCCACTGGCGGGGCCAACTACCCCGGCACGCTCCTCGAACGTTCCTTCCATCCCAGCATCGACACCCTTTCCTCGTGGACCCACGGCTTCTCCAATGTGACCCACGGCCTCCGCTGGGAGTTCGAGGAAGGGTTCCCCGGCCTGGGCCACGCCCTCGTCGTCTTCTTCTTTTTCGTCGGCATCCTCTACCTCTTCAAGCGGCGGCACGCGCAGAAACTCCGTTACGTCACCCTGGGGTCGCTGGTCTGCCTCCTTGCCGGCCCCTCCATCGCCCTTTCCGAACCCAAGATCGTCTCTCCCGGCAACCACCTCATCCTCATTCTTCCCCTCGTCACCCTCTTCGGCGCCTCCTTCTTCCACATCCTCCTTGACCGCCTCGAAATCGGCCTCCCCCTGATCCGCAAAAGCATCATCGTCCTCTTCTTCCTGCTCAACTCCTTCCCCTTCTTCCACGCCCTCGTCCGCCCCGAGGGAGCCCCCGTCCACTACCCCCCCTACCACCCGCCAATGATCACCCTCATCTCCCGGTGGTACCTCCCCGACGAGATCCTCGTCTCGGACATCCCCGAAGCCGTCGCCTGGTACGGGGACCGCACCTCCCTCCTGCTCCCCTCCACCCCCAAAGAGTTGATCGAAATCAACGACTACGTCCACCCCCTCTCCGGCATTTTTCTGACCCCCGCCAGCCGCAACGCGCAAGCCCTCAGCGAGATCACCAAGGGCGAATGGAAACCATGGGCCCCCCTCGTTCTCGGGCTACAAATTCCCGCCGGAATCCCCTTTACGTCCTACGTCAATCTCCCCCCCAACGAAAACGAGTACCTCCTCCTGACCGACCACCCTCGCTGGCCCCATCAGTAGCACAAAATTACCGTAAGCTCTTCATGGAATAGATTTTCCGCTTTTCAGAATCGCCATTAATTTTGTTGTTGTATTGGCGTAAAAAAGGAGGAGAATGCCCGAACGTCCTTCTCGGCCATGAAATTCCGCTCTTTCCCGTTGGCAGTCACCTTCGCACTCACCGCCTCCGCCCTGCCCCTGCTGGCCCAGCAGCCCGATTTGAGCAGTCTCATCACGATGCCCGAGGCCGGGGCCGGCGTTTCCCCGCTGCAGCAGAGCGACGATTACACGAAGACCCAGGCCCAGGCCCACGCCGAGTCGAAGAAGGCCTTCTCCGTCACCGCCTCGGTGCGCGAGCAATACGACGACAACATCTACACCTCGCACGACAACAAGGTCAGCGACTACACGACCATCGCCGAGCCCAGCTTCCTTTTCAACTATCCGATGACCGACACCCTGCTCTCGGCCCGGTACACCTTCGACGCCACGGCCTACGCCAAGCGGGACAAGACCTTCGACACCGCCCACGACCTCACGATGCGGGTCAACCAGACCTTCTCCAGCCGCTTCAACCTCGACGCCCGAGACCGCGTCCACTACTCGAACCCGCCCGAAATCGACTCCGGCAGCGTCGTCAACCGCGTCGCCGGCACCTACTTCAACAACACCTTCAGCCTCCAAGGAACGACCCAGTGGACGCCGAAGCTCTCCACCGTCACCTCCTACACCAACGACTACTTCACCTACGACGATCCCACCGTCGCCGCCACCGACAACCGGGATTCCCACACCCTCCAGCACGACTTCCGCTACACCCTCACCCCCACCGTCACCTTGGTCAACGGCGGCTCGATCAACGCCCTCTTTTACGACCACAAAGTCACGTCCACCGTCTTCGGCACTCTGACAAGCCGCAACTGGACCTCCTTCACCGGCTACACCGGCGCCGACTGGACGGCCCTGCCCGAACTCACCCTCGGGGTCCGCGGCGGCGGCGTCTACACGACCTACGACGCCAACCTGAAGGATTCCCTCGCTCCCTACGCCTCGTTCTTCACGACCTGGCAGGCCGGAGCCAAGAGCACGCTCGACTTCAACTACATGCACAGCGTCTCCCCGACCGACCTTTCCTCCTACAGCAGCGCCACCAGCGACAGCGTCTCCCTCACCGGCACCTACAAGTTCACCCCGAAGCTGACCGGCCGCCTCCAGGGCAGCTACACGATGAACACCAGCACCTCCAGCACCGCCATCACCGCCGGGGCCGGGACCTACCACGAGAACACCCTGGGCGTCACCACCGGGCTGGGATACGACTTCACCCAATACCTCAATCTCAACGTCGGCTACTCCCTCACCAACGTGGGGTCGGACGCGATCAGCAGTTCCTACAACCGCAACCAGGTCTCCCTCGGCCTGACGGCGTCCTTCTAAAGCGGGCGGCATGCGGGCGGCCCGTGGGGAAACACCGAGGTTCCTTTTTTCGCGCAATGGCTTTGCCAGAAGCGGGCTCTTCGCTTAACGTGACCCATCAACATGGCTGTTTCCGAGACGATCGACCTTCCCCATTTTAACGACTATTGGAGGGTGGTCCGCGCCCGCTTCGGGATCATCCTCACCCTCTTCACGATCACCTTCGCGACGGGGTACTTCGTCTCCGCCTTCGTCCTCCAGAAGCAATACGGCGGCACCGTCGATATCCGCGTCTTCAAGCAGGACAAGGACGTCCAAGTCTTCAGCCAGGCCGACCGGAACGCCTTCGACCCCGTCTTCTTCGAATCGGAGCGGGCCACCATCGAGTCGAAGGAGATCCTCTACCCCGTCATCAAAAAGCTGAACCTGACCGACAAGTGGTCCCAGCGCTACCTCCACGGGGAACGCCTCCTGCGCGAGGACGAAGTCTACCTCATCCTCCTCAAAGGCCACCTGAAAATCGATCCCCAGCGCGGCTCGAACATCGTCCAGATCACCGGCATGAGTGAGGAGATGGACGAGGCCCCCGTCCTGGCCAACACCGTTGCCGAGACCTACATCAACGTCCGCACGAAGAACGAACAGGACCGGATCAACCGCGGCCTCAACAACGTCGCCGACCAGATCCAGGACCAGAAAAACATCGTCGAAGCGGCCAAGAAAAAGGTCGACGAACTCCGACTCCAGCTCGGCCTCGACATCACCCCCGGCAGCGGCGGCGATTCCCAGCTCCTCGACCAGGAACTGGAAGCGAAGCAGAAACAACTCGACGACGCGCGCCAGGACGCCGTCGCCCGCCGCGTCCGCTACTCCCAGCTGAAGGACCTCTCCACCGAGGACCTCATCGACACCCTCCCCGCCCTCGGCCTCAACGACCCGACGATCGACCAGCTCCGCCAACAGGAACTCCAGGGCACCTCGAACCTCCAGACCCTCCTCAAGGGCGGCTTCGGCGAGGACCACCCCCGCGTCCAGTCCCTTCGCGCCTCGATCGCCAAGGTCCAGGAACAGCTCAAAGCCCTCGCCGAAGGAAAGCGCCGCGCCCTCCTCATCGACCTCAACGTCAGCGAGGAAAAACTCAAGGATCTCCAGACTGGCGTCGATACCCTGCGCAATCAACTGCGCCAGGAAAAGAGCGACAAGATGGCCCCCTTCCAGGAGGCCGTGAAGGAGCGCGACCGCCAGCAATACATCCTCGACCAATACGAGATCCGCTACAAACAGGAGAACCTCGACCAGCAGTCCCCCAGCCAGCCGGCGACGATCATCTCCCATGCCAGCGCCAGCCCCAACCCGATCCGGCCGATCCTCTGGCTGAACATCACCCTCTCCGGCGTCGCCGGCCTCGTCCTCGGTCTCTCCGTCGCCTTCTTCCTCGAATACCTCGACACCAGCGTCAAGAGCCTCAACGACGTCGAGAAAACCCTCGGCGTCCCCGTCCTCGGCATCATCCCGCGCGGCGTCCAGGCCCTCAACCGCGAGCCGAAGGACACCCCCCATGCCGAGAGCTACCGCATCCTCCGCGCCCGGATCGACCTCCAGGCCCACTCCGGCCCCGGCAACACCCTGACCATGCTCAGCGGCGGTCCCGGGGAAGGCAAATCGACCACCCTCTTCAACCTCGGCTACGTCTGCGCCGAGGCCGGCCAATCCGTCATCATCGTCGACGCCGACCTCCGGCGCCCCTCCCAGCACACCCTCTTCGACATCGCCGTCGGCCCCGGCCTCTCCGACCACCTCACCCAGAACGTCCCCATCGGCGGACTCGTCAAGGAAACCAACATCCCGAACCTCCACGTCATCACCGCCGGGGAGGAGTCCCACGACGCCATCAGCCGCTTCGACAACCAGACCCTCCGCGCCATCATCACCGAGTTGAAAGAGCGCTACCAGGTCATCCTCATCGATTCCCCGCCCGCCCTGGGCGTCAGCGACGCCTCCGTCATCGCCCACGAGGTCGATAAGGTCATCATGGTCATCCAGCACCGGCGCTACCCCCGGGAAATTTCCATCCGGACGAAGAAAGCCATCGAGGAAGTCCAGGGCAACCTCATCGGCGTCGCCCTCAACTCCGTCGCCACCTCCAGCGAGGAAGGCTACTACTACTACGGCGCCTACGCCGACTACTACAGCGCCAAGGGGAAGAAGAAACGCCGCAAGAAGCAGGGCGGCCACCGCCCGCCGCCCCGCCCCGCCTCCTCCGACACCCCCGAGGGCAAAGACCAACACGAAGAGTTCTAGCGCTCCAGCCGCCCCATCCCTATGCCCCTTCTCTTCCGTCTCCTCCTCCTGGCCGTCCTCCCCCTCCTGGCGTCCTGCCTCGATTCCGGGTCCGCGTCGAACACCGCGCCCGCCGCCAATCCCGGCAGCGAGACCCCCGCCCTCGCCACCCTGCCTGCCGACACCACCGCCACACCTCCCTCCTCCCTCCCTTCCCAGGCCCCTGCCGACCCCTCCAGAGACGTCCTCCGCCCCGGCGACATCCTCACCATCCGCCTCACCGGCGTCCCCCCGGACGAGAGCTTCATCAGCGAGATCAAGATCGACGAGCAGGGCAACATCTCGATGCCCTACATCGCCACCCCCCTCCACGCCGGGGGCGACACCGCCACCCACCTCAAGCAGGCCATCGAGGCGGCCTACCGGAACAACCACATCTACACCACGCCGAACATCACCATCGTCCCCCAGGCCCGCTTCGTGAACGTCAGCGGCGAAGTCCGTTCCCCCCAACGCATCGTCTTCACCAACGACCTCACCGCCCTCAAGGCCGTCACCGCCTGCGGCGGTTTCACCGACTTCGCCAACCGGCACGACATCCAGATCCTGCGCACCACCGGCGTCCTCCACCTCAACGCCCTCGAAGCGATGAAGAACCCCTCCATCGACATCCCCCTCCAGGCCGGCGACCAGGTCCAGATCCCTCGCTCCATTTTCTAGCCGATCCCGGAGAAAAGAGATTGCCAAAGGCGCCCGCCCTTTGCATTCTGCCAGACCACATTCCACACGGGCCCTTAGCTCAGCGGATTAGAGCGGCTGACTACGGATCAGCAGGTCAAAGGTTCGAATCCTTTAGGGCCCATTTTTTTCAGGACGTGGAAGCACAGCGGAGGGTTCCCCTCCCCGATTTTTTTGCGGGTGTAGTTCAATGGTAGAACGGGAGATTTCCAATCTCCATACGAGGGTTCGATTCCCTTCACCCGCTCCAATTATGGCTGCCCTTCGGGACCGGGGACAATCGCTACGCTTCCCTGTACAGCTCCATGCCCACCGC
>CAISZB010000518.1 GCA_903889845.1 uncultured Verrucomicrobium sp.
ACCCCTTGCAGAGCCTCCTCGGCGTCGTCATCGATCCCTTCTACACCGCCTCCTTCGCCCTCTCCGTCGTCAACGTCTTCCTCGTCTGCGACATCGTCCGCCACGCTGTCGCCGACTTCCCCCGCCAATACGTCGTCGCGGGCGAGGTCTGCGGCCTGCAACGCCTTGCCATCCTCCGCCACATCGAGGCCCCTCTGCTGCTGCGCCAAATCCTCCCCGGCCTCCTCACCGCCCAGGTCACGATGCTGCAATGCACCCTCTTCGCCAGCCTCATCTCCGTCGAAGAAATCTTCCGCGTCGCCCAGCGGATCAACTCGACGATCTACCGTCCCGTCGAGATCTACACCGCCCTCGGCCTCCTCTTCCTCGCCGTCTGCCTGCCGCTGAACGGCCTCGCCCTCTGGCTCAAGGCCCGTTACACCCGCGACCTCTCGGAACAATGAGCACGCCGTTCCTCAGAGCGGATACCCTCCGCAAGTCCCGCGACGGCCAACCCGTCCTCGACGGCGTTTCGTTATCCCTTCACCCCGGCAAAATCACCGCCATCGTCGGCCCGAGCGGCGGAGGCAAATCGACCCTCCTCCGCCTCCTCGCCCTCGTCGAGAAACCCGACTCCGGCACCGTCACCGTCGATGGCACGCCCTACGCCTTCCCCGGTGCCGAGAAGACGCCCCCGCCGTGGCCAAGGCTGACCGTCGTCTTCCAGCAATTCTTCCTCTGGCCCCACCTCACCCTCCGGGAAAACATCGCTCTTCCCCTCCACACCGCCGGAAAGTCGGAAGAGGAAATCGCCGAAATTATCGCCCCGCTGACAAAGACCTTCGGCATGGAACCCTTCCTGGATCGGCACCCGAACGCCGTCTCCGGCGGCCAACGCCAACGCGCCGCCCTCGCCCGGGCCCTGGCCCTCCGGCCCCGGTGCCTGCTCCTCGACGAAATCACCTCCGCCCTCGACCTGGAGCAATCCCGCATCCTCTTCGACCACCTCCTCGCCCTGCGCGAACAGGGCCTCGCCCTCGGCCTCGTCACCCACTCCCTCGGCTTTGCCCGGGCCCAAGCCGACACCGTCCACTTCCTCGACCAAGGCCGCATCGCCGAAAGCGGCGGCAAAGAAATCCTCGCCACCCCGCAGACCGAGCGGCTGAAGCAGTTCCTGCTGTCGTAACCCCCTCGGATTGACGGAGCGGACAACGACGGCTACCCTAAAACAGCGCGTATGCCCCCCGAAACCCTCCGCCTCCGCGAACAACTGAAAGCTTTCTTCCAGGACAAGCCTGTCCTGAAGGCCGAGCTCTTCGGCTCATGCGCCCGGGGGGAACAGACCGCCGCAAGCGACGTCGACCTGCTCGTGACTCCCTCTCCAGAGGCGACCCGCCGCGACCTCTTCCGGATAGCGGGCGAGGTCGAGGATTTGCTGGGCCGGAAGATCGACTTCCTCCTCCGCCCCTCGGTCGAGGCGATGCGGAATCCGAAGGCCCGCGACCTCATCCTGAACAGCGCCGTCACCGTCTATGTCGCCTGAAGACGAGGTGCGGCTGACCGATATCGTCGAGGCCGCGCGGCATAGAGCCTATTTCTCATCGTTGGACCGTTATGAATCGTCCTCTGACAGACACCGAAGAGCAGCTAATTCGATGGTTGCTCGAACACGGCACACCAGAAGGCAAACTTTTCTTGCCACAGCTTGATCGGGCACAGGTTACTCCTTGCAAATGCGAATGCGGATGCGCCAGCATTAATCTTTCAATTCAAGGTTATCCAGAGCCATCTGGCAGCCTTCACCTCTTGGCAGATTTCATATTTGGCTCCGCCGATAATTTGAGCGGAATTTTCATTTATGAGAAAAACGGCGTCCTTGCCGGCCTCGAAGTCTATGGTTTAGCCGGAGATGCTCCAAAATTATTACCTTCGCCTGATTCATTACGTCCAAACTAGACCGCTACCCCACTAGCCCCGTCTTGACTCCTCCCCCCCACCTCTGGCATCCTACCGTTCCTTCCCATGAAGCAGCTCCTCCCCCTCTCCGCCCGACTTATCGGGCCCGGCTTCCCCTCCGAAGCCGCGGTGCTGCTTCCTGCGTAGTCTTTCTACGCTTCGCTCGCTCCCGCCTTCCGAAGGGAAAACCGGGTCTCCCTCGTCGCCCGATTCCCCGGGTTGTTTGTTCCCCAATTTGAGTCTAAGAAAGAGTTATCCCATGATCCCCGTCCCGTCCGAAAAATACCGCCCCGCCCATCCCGTCGTCATGCCCTTCGACATGGCGAACCGGCAGTGGCCCTCGCGCACGATCACCCACGCCCCCATCTGGTGCAGCGTCGACCTGCGCGACGGCAACCAGGCCCTCGCCGTCCCGATGAACGTCGAGCAGAAGCTCGAAATGTTCGAAGCCCTCGTGAAGATCGGCTTCAAGGAAATCGAAGTCGGCTTCCCCTCCGCCTCCCAGACCGAGTTCGACTTCATGCGCCGCCTGATCGAGGAGAACCGCATCCCCTCCGACGTCGCCATCCAGGTCCTGGTCCAGGCCCGCGAAGACCTGATCGAGCGGACCGTCCAATCGCTGAAGGGCGCGAAGAAGGCGATCATCCACCTCTATAACTCCACCTCGCCCGCCCAGCGCCGGATCGTCTTCGGCCTGGAGAAGGCCGACATCGTCGCCGTCGCCGTCCGGGGGACGAAGTGGATCCAGGACCGGGTGAACGCGGGTCGCCTCCCCGGCACCGAGGTCATGTTCCAATATTCGCCGGAAAGCTTCTCCGCGACCGAAGTCGATTTCTCCCTGGAAGTCTGCGAGGCCGTCGTGGCCCAGTGGGGTCCGACGCCGCAGAAAAAGATGATCCTGAACCTCCCCGACACCGTCGAGGTGGCGATGCCGAACGTCTATGCCGACCAGATCGAATGGTTCCTGACCCAAATCAAGGACCGCAACTCGATCATTTTGAGCCTCCACACCCACAACGACCGGGGCACCGGCATCGCCGCGACCGAACTGGCCCTGCTGGCCGGGGCCGACCGCGTCGAGGGGACCCTCTTCGGCAACGGGGAGCGGACTGGCAACCTCGACATCGTCACCGTGGCGCTGAACCTCTACACGCAGGGCATCCACCCCCGGCTCGATTTCTCCGACCTGAACGGGGTCCGGGAGATGTACGAGCGGGTGACCCGGATGCAGGTGCCGCCGCGCCAGCCCTACGGCGGCGACCTCGTCTTCACCGCCTTCTCCGGCTCCCACCAGGACGCGATCAACAAGGGGATGCACCGCCGCCAGGAAGCCTCTGCCGCATCGGGCGGCGCGCAGCCCGTGTGGGACGTCCCCTACCTGACCATCGACCCCCGCGACATCGGCCGCGAGTACGGGGAGATCATCCGCATCAACAGCCAGTCCGGGAAGGGCGGCGTCGCCTGGGTCCTGGAGACCGAGTACGGCCTGACGTTGCCGAAGCCGATGCACAAGGAATTCGGCCCCATCGCCAACGACCATGCCGACAAGCTGAGCCGGGAAATCAGCCCCCAGGAGATCCACGACCTCTTCACCGAGACCTACCTGACCCAGCCCCGGGCCAAGTACCGTCTCATTGAGTTCCACTCGGAGAGCGACCGCCTCCGCCCGCCCTCCGCGCGCGGCGAGGCCCTCCTCACCGTCGACGGGACGGAGACGACCGTGAAGGGAATCGGCAACGGCCCCATCGCCGCCTTCGTCGCGGCCGTCGCCCCCCTCGTCGGGGAATTCGACGTGGCGCACTACTCGGAGCACGCCCTGGGCAGCGGGGCGCGGACCGAGGCCATCGCCTACATCCAGGTGAAGTTCCCCGACGGCCGCACCGCCTTCGGCGCAGGCCGCAACACGAGCATCGAGACCGCCTCCATCGGCGCCGTCGTCAGCGCCCTGAACCGGGCCGAGGCGGGAAAGAAGTAACCCGCGCCACGCCTACGACGGAAAGTTCCGGTAGACCCGCGGCAGCTTCAGCGAGGTTCCCGTGACGATCTCGTAGGAGATCGTCCCGGCGAGCTTCGCCAGCTCGTCGGCGGTGATCTCCTCCTTGCCTTGCTTCCCCAGCAGGACCGCCTCGGCCCCGGCACGGAGCTTCCCGGCGGGGACGCGGCTGGCGTCGACGACGATCTGGTCCATCGTCACCCGCCCCCGGATCGGGCAGCGGACGCCGCCGATGAGGACGGAAGCCCGGTTCGAAAGAATACGCGGATAGGTGTCCCCGTAGCCGACGGAAACGGTGGCCAGGGTCTGCGGGCGGGAGAGCCGATAGGTCGCCCCATAGCTGACCGTCGTCCCCGCTGCCGCCTTGCGGACGAAGGTGACGCGGGCCTTCCAGGTCAAAATGGGATGGAGGTGCCGCGCGTCGCCAGGCCGGGGCGGAAGCCCGTAGAGCGCCAGCCCGGGCCGGACCCACGCCGCCCCCGCGACCGCGCGGGGATGGTGGAGGAGGGCCGCGCTGTTCGCCGCATGCCACGGGATGCCGGGGAACTGTTTTCGAAACGCCGTGAAGAGGGCCAGCTGCCGGCGCGTCAGCCCGTCGTCGTCGTCAGACCGCGCGAAGTGGGTCAGGAGACCGACGATTCGGACGTTGGGATGCTTCTTGAGGATCGCGTCGAGTTCCCGCGCCGCCTCGGCGGGCGGCAGGCCCAGGCGGCCCATCCCCGTGTCGACCTTGAAGTGGGCCTCGGCAATGACGTTCTCCCCCAGCTTCCGCGCCGCCTTCGCCAGGATCGCCGCCTCGGCCCGGGTCGAGAGGACCGGCCAACCGCGCAGCGTCAGGGCCTCCTCCAGTTCCTCCGGCAGGACGGGGCTGGAGAGGAAGACCGGGGCCGTCCATCCGGCGGCCCGGAACGCGCGCAACTCGTCGAGGTCGGCCAGACCGAAGACCGCGTCGGGAATCCGGCGCAGGAGTTCCGGCACGATCGCATTGCCGTGGCCGTAGGCGTTCGACTTCACCATCGCGATGATCTGGGGAACGGCCCCGCCCCGGGCATGGCGCTTCACCGTGGCGCGGAGAAAGGCGACGTTCTTCCGCAGCGCCGCGCCGTCGATCTCCAGCCACGTCCGCAGGGGCGGCGCAGTACGAGGGGAGGCACTCACGCGACCGCCTCCCGGAGGTAAATCGGTTCCAGGGTGCCGTCGGGCAACGTCGGGATGAGATCGGACTCGGGCACCGTCAAAAAATCGGCGGCGCGGGGGGCGCACAGTTCGGGGATCATGGGAAGGGGATCGGCGCTGACGGCCAGGGTGACCTTCGAGGCGGTCTCCTCGACCCGGTCGCGCGGGACCAGGAACGTCTCCCGCTCCAGGACGCCGAGGGCATAGATCGTGCAGTAATATTCCCCCCGCCGCGCGTCGGCGAAGACGCCGAGCCGGGTGACGTGGGGCAGTTGCCGGGCGACCGAGTCGCAGCTCCGTACGCCGAAAACGGGAACATTCCCCGGCAGGGCCAGCCCCTGCGCCGCCGCGAGGGCGACGCGGATGCCGGAAAACGACCCCGGCCCGAGGCCGACAATAATCCGGGTCAGAAGCCGCTTGCGGAGGTCGAGCCGCTCCAACGCGGGGAACAGCGTCGTCGAGTGGCGTTCCCGCCCGCCCTTCCCGGAAAAGGTCTCGACCCGCAGCGGGAACCCGTCCTCGCCGAGGGCGACGGAACCGTGGGAGGAAGAGGTGTCGATGGCCAGGATCATGCGGCAGGAAAGAAGGAAACATCATGCTCCTTCCCAAGCGCCGGGTCAAAATCGTTTCGCGTCGTCCTGGAGGGTGATCCGGCGACTCCCGTCGGCCTCGGGCGTGAGGACGAGGTGAAGCGTATGCGGGGGCAGCAGCGCGGCGATCCGCTCCGGCCACTCGATAACCGCGACGCCCGTCCCCTCCTCGTAGTCGAGGTAGTCCTCGACGCCAAAGCGGCGGGCCTCCTCGTCGGCCTCGATCCGGTAGAGGTCGAGGTGACAGAGCGGGAGCCGCGCGCCGGGATACTCGTGGATCAACGCGAAGGTCGGGCTGGTCACGTCCCCCATATAGCCCAGGGCCCGGGCCAACCCCCGCGTCAATTCGGTCTTCCCCGCGCCGAGGGGACCGTGGAGCGCAATCACCTCGCCACCCCGCAGCGTCCCGGCCAGCGCGGCGGCCAGCGCATGGGTCTCCTCAACGGTACGGAGGTGAGCGGGAAAAAAGCTAAAAGGACTCATTTCTTCCTCAAATGATCATACCCGTGGCCCAGGACGGCGGGGGATTCTCCCGTCCCGCGTCGGACGAGGGCCCCGATCCGCGTCAGGCGGACGAGGGGAAAAGCCTTCTTCCACTCCCGCTCCAGCCGGTCGCGGAGCGCGGCAGGGGCCGAGAAAAGCAGCTCGTAATCCTCGCCGTCGGTCAGCGCCCCCCGAACCGTCGCCCCGGGGGAAAGCGGCAGGGCCTCCCGCTCGATGCGGAACCCGCACCCGCTCATCCGGGCCAGGCGCGGCAGGTCGGCGGCGAGGCCGTCGCTCAGATCCATCGCGGCGGTCGCCAACCGGCGGCGGGCCAGCCACGCCCCCTCGGCCAGCCGGGGCGTGAAGGACAGATGCTTCGCCCCGTTCCCACCCCGCAACGTCGCACCGAGGGTGCCCGTGACCCACAGATCGTCCCCCGCCTTCCCGCCCGAGCGGAGAAGCGGACGGGGCGGCAGCGTCCCGACCAGGGCGATGGAAAGAAGGAGCTTCGGCGAGCGGGTCGTCTCCCCCCCGGCCAGGGCGACATCATACTGCCGCGCCAGCGCCTCGATCCCGCGATAGATCGCGGCAACCCGGGCGGAGGAAAACTTCGGCGGCAGCGCCAGGGTCACGAGGGCGTGGGTCGGCCTCCCCCCCATCGCGGCGGCGTCGGAGAGGACGCGAGCGAGGGCCTTCCTTCCGACGAGCGGCGCGGGCGTCCGCGCGGTGAAGTGAAGCCCCTCGACCACCGCGTCGGTCTTGAAGAAGAGCCTCTCCTTCCCCGCCACGATCACCGCGCAATCGTCGCCCGGGCCGACCGGCAACGCGGCGGAGGCCCGCCACCGCCGCGTGAGGGCGGCGACGAGGCGGTCTTCCGTGAGGGCTGGCGTGGTCATGGGGCGTGGGGACCGAGGCCCGCAAGGAGCGCGACGATCCCCAGCGCATTGAACCAGAAATGGACCGCGACGCAAAGCAGGAGGGAGCCCGAAAACTCATACGCCAGCCCCTGGACCAGGCCGAAGCCGAAGAGGGGCAGAAGGACCGCCCAGTTCCCATGGATCGCGGCGAAGAGGGCGGCCGTGCCGCAAAGCGCGACGGCGGGCCGGGCCGGAAACCGGGCCTTCAGGACGGGATGGAGGAAGCCCCGGAAGAAGGCCTCCTCGCACAACGGCGCGATCAGCGCGGCGACGAAGAGGACCCGGATCAAGCCCAAGCCCCGGGCGTTCTGGAAAAGGGAGACCGCCGACTCCGGCGGCGTCGGCCAACCGAAGTGCCGGAACACGTCCTCGATCTGGGAAGCCAGAAGCTGCAACGGAAAGAACACCGCCAGCGCCACCATCAGGCCAAGGCCGAGCGCAGCCGGAAAGGAGACCGGCCCGCGCAATCCGAAATACCGCACGGGCGAAATCCCGAGGGAAGCGACCGCCAAGACCACGCCCGCGAGGGCAATCAGGTCGAAGTAAATCCCGCCCAGCAGGAAGGAAGCCCCGACAATCGCGGCCAGGAGCAGCAGCGCCGCCTCCGGCGCCACGGCCAGCGCCGGGGCCTTCCCATAGCGCGGAAGCCCATGCCGCCGAAGAAGGAGCAGTAGCCCCCCCTGCGCCGCCAGCGTCGCGGCAAAGAGCAGCGTGGGCAGGAGCCGGGGATGATGCTCCAGAAAGGCGCTCATGCGGGCGCCGAGGCTAGAACCCCGCCATCGACGCGGGCAGATAGTAAAGCCGCCCGGCGCGGAGGTGGAACCCCTCAGCCGACGAGGAAAGCCCGGGCAGGTCGAGCTTCAACGCGGGGACATGGGTATTGGCCCCGAGGGTGTGGAGGAACCGCTGAATATCGAAGGGCGGCACATAGCGGACCACCTCCGCCTGGGGCGCCTTCGCCATCTCCCGGCTCTTCGCCACCGCGTCCTCGAAGTAGCCGAGGTCATCGACCAGGCCCAGCGCCTTCGCCTGCGGGCCGGAATAAATGCGCCCGTCGGCGATGCCGTTGCGCAGCGTCTCGATGTCGAGCTTCCGCTCCTTCGCGACGACCGTGATGAATCGCTCGTAGGTCTCGTTGATCAGATTCTGCATCAGGGCCAGCTCCTCCGGGGCGGGATCGCGGTAGGGGCTGAGCATGTCCTTCATCTTCCCCGACTTGATCACCAGCGCCTTCACGCCGATCTTCCCGACGAGGTCCTTCACATTATAGGTCTCCAGGATCACGCCGATGCTCCCCGTCACCGTCAGCGGATGGGCCACGATCCAGGAGCCGCCCATCGCGCTGTAATACCCGCCGGAGGCCGCGAGGGAATCCATGTAGACGACGACCGGCTTCCCGGAGGTCGCGCGGAAGTCGGCGACGTAGTGGTAGATCTCGTCGCTGGCCGTCACCTCGCCCCCGGGCGAATCGATCCGGAGGAGGACCGCCTTCACGCTGTCGTCCTCGGCGGCCTGGCGGAGCTGGAGCCGGATATCATCGACCATCGTGTCGCCGAAGATCCCGCCCTGCTCGCCGCCGATCTCCCCGGCCAGGTCGATCAGGACGACCTTCCCGGAAACCTTCCCGCTCGGGGAGAGGTAGGTTTCCTCGGAAAAACTATTCCCCGCCTTGCCATCCTTCTTCAGCGAAAACGCGGCGAGAAGGCCGACGTTGAGGAGAACACTGACCGCCAAAACCAGGATGACGAGGACCCCGGCGCAGCCGCCGAGGAACGTTTTGAAGGGGGAGGACATGGATTGCGGGAAGTTGGCACACTTGGCCCTAGCTCGCAATCAGTTCCAGATGCGGAGCCCTCTCCGGCGCGAGGGGGTTGCTCCCGTAGCCGGAGGCCGCCAACGTGCCGATCCATTCCCGGCACAGGCGCCGCGCCGCCGCCGCGTCGAAATCGAGGTGGACGTCGGGATAGAGAGCGAGGTTCGCCTCGGCCAGCGCGAAGAGCTTCCCCGCCGGGCGAAGGCGGTTCTTCTGCAAATGGACGAAGGCCCCCGCGAGCTGGATCAGGCCCTTGAAGAAATTCCCTCCCTCACTCCGCCGCACCGGGAGCCACATCTCCTCCAAGACATCGTGGGCCTCGTAATAGAGCCCCGCATTGAAGCAGGCGAAGTAGCCCGTGTAGTGGATCGGATGCCGCGGATCGGGCGGCACCGAGGCCAGGAGGGCGGCGATCTTGGGCGATTTCTTGCTCATACCGCTGCACCCCTTTCCCGGAAACCTAC
>CAISZB010000519.1 GCA_903889845.1 uncultured Verrucomicrobium sp.
CCCCCTTCTCGATCCGGGCAAAGGCGGCGTCGAGGTTCCCGTGGCCCAGGCGGATCGACTTCACCTCCGTCCCATGCAGCACCATCCCGGCCTCGTACGTGTCGAGGATCTTGAAGTGGTGGTGGGCCTTGCGGTTGGTGATGACGTCGTCGCCCATGGTGATTTAGGGTACGTAAAAAGGGCGGCTCCTGCAATGCGGAGCCGCCCTTTTTGAAAGAAGAATGGGTATTCCCAAACTTACGCGGCAGCGGCGGCGGCAGCGGCCTCCGCAGCGGCGGCTTCGGCAACGACCGGATCGATCAACTCGAAGGTCAGCTTCTTGTCGGCGATCTCGCGGAGGGCGATCTCCATCAGCGTCCAGCGGGGATGGACCTCGACCAGCGGCCGGGCGCCCTGCCCCAGCTGGCGGACGCGCCGGGAGATGACGTTGACGAGAACTTCCGGAACCTGAACGATATTAAGGGCTTCCTGAACGAAG
Organism: uncultured Verrucomicrobium sp.; assembly: GCA_903889845.1. GTDB lineage: Bacteria > Verrucomicrobiota > Verrucomicrobiia > Methylacidiphilales > GAS474 > GAS474. The sequence continues at coordinate 479 of CAISZB010000519.1, forward strand.
ACGGCGTTGCTCATAAGTATTTGGGGAAGAATCAGAATGCCCGCACCCTAAAAGAGATGCAAGAGGTTTTTTTGCACCCAGGTTGCGCTCACGAATTCCGATGGGCCGCGCCGGAGGGGCTTTGCCCCTCCCCCTAGGCGTGCATGACGTCGCATATCTGAAGATACGCAAGGAAATGCACAACAACGGGGGTGGGGCAAAGAACCCCGGCCCGAAGGGTTGCCCCAAAACAGCTCTCCCTCGGCGTTGCTCGCTCCTGATGTGGCGCATCGGCCACACGGCGTCGCTCACGCCTTGATGGAGAGCTGTTTTGGGGCAACGCGGCCCATCGGAATTCGTGAGCGCAACCTGCCCGTCACGTGTTTGACGTTAAAAATTTCCCCGGCAAAGCGACTTTTTGTGGGCGTTGCGGCCTATATCCTGCTAGCGAAGATGACAATGAGCGACACCTCCTCCCCCGCCTTCGTCTCCAGCATGGAAAAGTCCGTGGACGCCGTCAAAAAGCAAATCCTCTACCACCTGAAGTTCACCCAGGCCCGGGACACGCAGACCGCCACGCGCCGCGACTGGTGGATGGCCACCTCGAAGGCCCTCCAGGACCGCGTCATCGAGCGGATGATCGCCACCATGGCCGCCCACCACAAGGCCAACGCCCGCCGCATCCATTACCTCTCCCTCGAATTCCTCATGGGCCGCCTGTACAGCAACAACATGTATAACACCGGCCTGGAGAACGAAGTCGCCCAGGCCCTGACCGAGCTGGGCCAGGACCCCGGCCTCGTCCGCAGCGAGGAATACGACATGGGCCTCGGCAACGGCGGTCTGGGCCGCCTCGCCGCCTGCTTCCTCGACTCGATGGCCACCCTCGACCTCCCCGCCATCGGCTACGGCATCCACTACGAGTTCGGCCTCTTCCGCCAGGAATTCGTCAACGGCTACCAGGTGGAGCATCCCGACAACTGGCTCAAGTTCGGCGCCCCGTGGGAGATCGTCCGGGCCGATCACACCCAGACCGTCCACCTCTACGGCGAGGTGGAACGCGTCTTCGACGACCGGGGCAACTACTCCTCCCGCTGGGTGAAGACGCGGTCGATCCTCGCCATCCCCTACGACATCCCGATCAGCGGCTACGGCACCAACACCGTCAACTTCCTCCGCCTCTGGGAATCGAAGTCGACCGAGGACTTCGACCTCAACGCCTTCAACGACGGCGGCTACGTCGAGGCCGTCCGGCAGAAGAACCTCGGCGAGACGATCTCCAAGGTCCTTTACCCCAACGACAAGACCGAGAGCGGCAAGGAACTGCGCCTCGTCCAGCAATACTTCTTCGTCTCCGCCTCCCTGCGCGACATCATCCGGCGATTCCTCGCCCAGGGGAACGACTGGTCGATCTTCGCGGAAAAGGTCGCCATCCAGCTCAACGACACCCATCCCACC
>CAISZB010000520.1 GCA_903889845.1 uncultured Verrucomicrobium sp.
CGATCGCTTATTTAAGACGCAAAGGCGTGCAGCGCCAACCTAAATCTTAAACCCCGCCACCCCCCCGTCCTCGCACCCCGCAACCAGGAGCGCCCCATCGGGCTTCCAGGCGAGGGTCGTGGCGGGGCTCTCCGGCAGGGCGCGGATGCCGACGGGGTTCTCGTCGCCGATCTTCCAGATAAAGAGAAGGCGCTCTTTCCCCGCCGAGGCGACGCGCTGCGGGTCGGTCGGATGGGCGGCGAGGGCGGTGACGGCTTCGGAATGGCCCATCCACTCGACGGGGGCGCTGCCCTCGGGGCCTTCACCCTCGAAGCTCCAGCAGACGACGTTGGGGCCGCCGCCGGTGCTCAGGTGCCGACCATCGACGTGCCAGGCCAGTTCGCGGACCTTGCCGGGGTAGCCGCCCATGCGGAGGGTGTGCTCGGTGCCGACGCGCCAGACCTGCATCGCGCCGTCGCCCGTTCCGGCGGCGACCCACTCCGCCCGCGTGTCCCACGCGACGGCCAGGACGGCGGTCGGCCACTCGGCCCCCGTGACCGGTGCCATTTCGACTTCGGGCAAGTCGGCGTCCCACAGTTGGACGCCGCCGTAGCCGCCGACGAGGAGGCGGTGCGTCTCCGGGGTCGGCTCCCAGGCGATGGCGGCGACGGTGGCGCGGCTCTCGCCGGTCTGTCCCCGCGCCTCGCCCTTGGCGTTCCAAAACGTGACCCGCTTCCCGGCGGCGACGGCCAGGAGCGCGCCGTCGAACGACCACGCGCCGTGCTCCACCCACTTCTTCTTCGGATCGGGCGTCCATTCGTCGAGGGGCGTCCCCTTCGTCGCTTCCCAGAGGCGGACGAAACCGTCCTGGCCGCCGGTCGCGAGGAGCGCCTCCGTCGGATGCCAGGCGAGCCAGAGGATGCTGTCCCCATGGGCATTCGCCCGATGCCATCGGGGCTTCCCCGTCGCGCCGTCGAGGACGACCAGTTCCCCGCCCAGCGTCGCGGCGGCGAGGGTATGCCCGTGCGGGGCCCAGGCCAGGGATTGGATGCACTCGCCCCCCTGCCACTTCCAGAGCGGCGGGCGGGCCTTGGCCAGTTTCTGCAGCGCGGCGGCGGGTTCCATGCGAAGCACCCTAAATCAAACCAGGCACGCCTTCACGCCCGCGTTCAGCGCGGCGCGGTCGAGGTCCTTGCCGATGAAGACCAGGCGGCTCCGCCTCGGCTTGTCGGCCCACGGCTTCCCGGGCCGCCCGTCGAGGAGCATGTGGACACCCTGGAAGACGAATTCCCGGTCCTGTCCCGCGAGGGCGACGATCCCCTTGAAACGGTAGAGGTCGCCCCCCTTCGTCTTCAGCAGCTCGCCGATCCATTTCTCGAACGGCTCCAGCTTCAGCTCACCCGGGAGGTCGATGCCGACGGAGGAGACGCCGTGCTCGTGCTCGTGGTGCATCTCCCCGTGGCCGGTGCCGTGGGAATGGGTGTGGCCGCCGTGATCATGCCCGCAGTCGTCGCCCGCACCGAAGCCGTGCCCCTCGGAGGGTGGGATCAGCTTCCCCTTCTGCGTCAGGCGGAGGCCGGTCGCCTCCGGCTTCAGTTCGGTGAAAAGAGCGTACCCGCCCATGTCGGCGATTTTGATGGGGAAGGTCAGATCACCCTCGCCGTCGAGGAGGAGGCGGAACGGAGCCTCCGCCGGGGCCAGCGCCGCGCCGGGGGAAACCGTCTGCGCCGCCTTGCCGAAGATTTCCTCCGCGCTCCGCTCCGCGATGTGGAGACCCTTGTGGCTGACGTGGGCGTTCGGGAAGAGCGCGACGGTTTGGGACCGCGCCCCCTCGGGAGCTTGCAGCGTGAGGGCGTATTCCCCGGCGTCGAGCCGCCAGAGGCCGCCCCAGGTGAAGGCCGCCTGCTCGTCGGGCAGGAGCCGGGGATCGACGTCGAGGGCCTTGTCGAGGTCGAAGGCGCCGACGCCGATCACCTTGCCGATCTCGATGGCCGCGTTCTGCGTCCGGTGGATGACCGCCAGGCGGTTGATGAGGCGGATCCGCCGCTCCACTTCGTCGGCCTCGGCCGGGGTGACCAGGTCGGTCTTGTTGAGAAGGATAATGTCGGCGAAGGCGACCTGCTTCCGGCACTCCTCGCTCGAATCGATGTGGAGGAGGAGGTGCTTCGCATCGACGACGGTGACGACGGCATCGACCCGGATCTGCGCCCGCATCTCCTCGTCCATGAAGAAGGTCTGGATCACCGGGCCGGGATCGGCCAGGCCGGTCGTCTCGATCAGGACGGCGTCGAATTTCTGCTTCCGCTTCAGCAGGGTGCCCAGGACCCGGATCAGGTCGCCCCGGACCGTGCAGCAGAGGCAGCCGTTGTTCATCTCGAAGATCTCCTCGTCGCTCTGCACCACCAGGTCGTGGTCGATGCCGATCTCGCCATACTCGTTCTCGATCACGGCGATCTTCTTGCCGTGCTTCTCCGTGAGGATGCGGTTGAGGAGCGTCGTCTTCCCGGAACCGAGGAAGCCGGTGATGAGGGTGACGGGAATCGCGGGAGGGGGAACCGGGGCCGAGGACATAAGGGAATCAACGTAGACGCAATCGGCTTGCGGGACAAGCCCTCCGAGCCACCCGTTTATTATTAACAAGTTGGAAGAAAAAACGAATCAACTTTCTCTTTGTGTTCTACGGTATGGCATGCATCGTGCTTGGACTGTACATTCAAGAAACACCGACTCCCCATAAGAATCATTCATCTATGAGTTACTCCGCCGTCCTCGAAGAACCGAAGAGCACTTCCGCCACGTCGCGCCAGGAGCAGATCGTCGAGCTCTCCCGCCGCGTGGCGACGATTGCCGACAAGAAGATCGGCTCGATCAATAAGGTGACGCAGGAGACGAAGATTCTGGCCCTCAACGCCCTCATCGAGGCCGCGCGCGCCGGGCAGGCGGGGAAGGGCTTCGCCGTCGTCGCCGACCAGGTACAGAAGGTCTCCGAGCGGGTCGCGAAACTGGCCTCGGAGCTTTCCGTCGAGCTGGCCGGTTCCATCGGGAACATGACCCAGTTCGGCGAACAGATGATCGAGACGATCGCGGCAGCCCAGGGCCAGCGCGCCGTCGACCTGGCCCTCAACGCCATCGAGATCATCGACCGGAACCTCTACGAGCGCTCCTGCGACGTCCGCTGGTGGGCGACCGACGCCGCCGTCGTCGATGTCCTCCAGGCCGACCACCCGAGCGATCCCGAACGTCGCCGCACAGGGGCCCATCAGGAGAGCCTCGCCGCCCACGCCACGAAGCGGCTGCGCGTCATCCTCAACAGCTACACCGTCTACATGGACCTCTGGGTGGCGAACGTCCACGGCACCGTCGTCGCCAACGGGCGGCCCGACCTCTACCCCAGCGTCGCCGGGGCCAACGTCGGCCACACCGAGTGGTTCCGCGCCGGGATCGCGACGAAGTCGGGCGAGGACTTCGCCGCCGTCGATATCACGCCGGAGCCCCTCCTCGGCGGGAAGCAGAGCGCCGTCTACACCACCGCCGTCCGCGAGGGCGGCACGGTGAACGGGAAGGTGATCGGCGTCCTCGGCATCTTCTTCGACTGGGGCCCGCAGGCCGCCGCCGTCGTGAAGGGCATCCGCCTCACCGACGAGGAGAAGCCCCGCACCCGCTGCCTCCTCCTCAACGCCCAGAACCGCGTCATCGCCGCCTCCGACGACAAGGGCCTCCTCACGGAGACCTTCCCCCTGAAGTCCGACGGCCAGGACAAGGGCTTCTACCTCCTCCCCGACGACACCCTCATCGCCTACTCGAAGACGCCGGGGTACGAGACCTATAAAGGGATGGGCTGGTACGGCGTCGTGGTGCAGAAGGCGACGTAGGGCCGGTGCCCGCTCAAAAGCGCTGAAATCGCCCCCCCCCAACAAAAAGCCGGCCCCCTCACGGGAGACCGGCTTTTTTTTGAGCGACGAGGTCGTCTACTTCCCCTTCTGCTTGTAATGGACCTCGGGCAGTTCCCGCAGGCGGGCGGCGGCCTGCTCCGGGGTGAGGTCGCGCTGGGCCTCGGCGAGCATCTCGTAGCCGACCATGAATTTCTTCACGGTCGCGGAGCGGAGGAGGGGGGGATAGAAGTGGGCGTGGAGCTGCCAGTGGGGGTAGATGCCGTCGTCGGTCGGCGCGCCGTGCCAGCCCATGGAGTAGGGGAAGGGGATCTCGAAGAGGTTGTCGTACTTCGTCGTCAGCTTCTTGAGGATCGCGGCGAGGTGGTGGCGTTCCCCCTCGGTGAGGTCGGTCAGGCGGGGGA
>CAISZB010000521.1 GCA_903889845.1 uncultured Verrucomicrobium sp.
AGGCCGAGGCGCCGGGGGACCGTCCCTTCCGTGAGTTCGTCGCCCGGGTGCTCGAAAACGCGGCGGCGGAGAAGGAGCCCGACGCCTACGCGGTGACGATCCGGGCTGCGGAGAAGGAACTTCTGGCTCAGGCGATCCAGCGCTCGAAGGGGAACCAATCCCTTGCCGCCCGCTGGCTGGGCATCTCCCGGCTCACGCTGCGCAGCAAACTGACGGAACTGGGATTGAGGGAAAGCGCCGAATGATTCCTGCTGGAAGCCTCATCCCTCCCGTGAGCCATGCCTGACTTCGCCCCCGTCCTCCTCGTCCTCCTCGGTGCCCTGCCCGGGCTATTGCTCCTGTTCGGCGTCCTGATCCGACTGCCGGTCCTCCTCGTGGCCTTCCTCGGCGCCGTCTGCCTGATGTGGGTGGAGACGCGGGTCTTCGGTATCGCCTTCCTCCTCTTCGCCCTCGTCCGGTTCCTCTGGCTGCGCTCCCATCCCCGCCTCTCGGGCGCGGCACGGGAGGAATACCTGCAGCAGGAAGCGGAGACCAAGTCCCGTCTCTACGAGGCAGAAAGGGAGGATATCGAAGTCGCCCGGCTCCTCGACGTGAAGCTGGAGGAGGAATGGGTCGCCAAGTCCCGGCGCGTCCTTCCGCCGAAAAAGACCGGCCGCGTGGGCACCTTTTTCAGGACCCGCTTCAACGCGGAAGGTTAGGGAAGGGTAGGGGGAGCCGCTTGTCGGATTCGAACCGACGACCAACAGTTTACAAAACTGTCGCTCTACCCCTGAGCTAAAGCGGCGTGGGGAGGGAGTATGGCGGAGAGGGGGCGAGGTGGAAAGCCTTGAAAGAGGGGGGGGCCTGCGGAACCGGGTACACTGCCGTCGCGGTAGCGGCAAAGAGATAAAGGGGCTAACTGAATTGCAGGGCCGGGAGGCAATCGCTTCGCCCCCCAGCTGTACAGGGGGGCCGCCCGGTCCCGAAGGGTTGCCTACCTCATTTTCTCATTTTCCTTCGCCCTGGCTCCCTGTAGTTAGTAGGGGATCGTGCCGTTGTCCTCGTTCCAGCTTTCCCTGATCCTTCCCATCTACAATGAGGAAGCGGCCGTGGAGCGGACGTTGGAGGAACTCGTCTCCTTCGCCTCCGGCAAGCCGGAATGGGAGTTTCTCCTCGTCGATGACGGCTCTTCCGACCGGACGTCCCAGATCATCCGCCACCGACTTGCCGCTCCCGGCACGCCCGGGAACGTCGGCCTTCTGGCCTTGTCGGTCAACGGCGGGAAGGGAAATGCGGTCCGCGCCGGGTTCGCCGAGGCGAAGGGGGACCTTCTCTGCTTCACCGACGGCGATCTGCCCTATTCCCTCGATCAGGTCGTCCGCCTGGCCGAGGCGCTGGCCTCCGCCGATGTCGTGATCGGTTCCAGGAACCTCCCAGAGTCGCAGAACGCGGGCGTCGTCCTCCGTCGCCAGATCCTGGGGGGGAGCTTCAACCGCCTCGTCCGTCTCTCGATGGGGCTCCCTTACCGGGACACCCAGGCGGGGTTGAAGGGGTTCCGCCGCGCGGCGGCGCTGAAGCTGTTCGAGAAGATGCGGATCGGCGGCTTCTCCTTCGATGTGGAGCTGCTCTACCTCGCGAAGAAGTACGGCTTCCGCGTCGGGGAGATCCCGGTGCGGGTCAGCTCCGCCCACAGCTATAAAACCTCGAAGCTGAAGCTCATCCGGGACTCGCTCCGGATGTTCGCCGGCCTCGTCCAGATCCGGGGGAACGATGTCGCAGGGAAGTACTAGTGTCC
>CAISZB010000522.1 GCA_903889845.1 uncultured Verrucomicrobium sp.
CTCTGCAAGGGGTAGTGGAGCCAGAAGAGGAAGACGAGGAGGGGCATGCCGTTGAGGACGAAGCTGGCGGCGCCGACGGGCCAGCCGACGCTCTTCGGCAGGCGGGCGGCGGCGATCCCGAGCAAGGAGCCGAGGACGAGGCCGGAGGTCCAGACGACGGCGCAGAGCTTCAGGGTGACGCCGAGCCCGGCGAGGAGCCCTTCCCGGTAGCGGACGAGGATGTCGAGGACGGAGTGGAGGAAGTCCACGCGTTACTTCGCGGTTGTTCCCGGGACGCGATAGGGGGGAGCAAGCGGAAGGAGCGCGCCGGGGAAGGGTTCGTACTTCTTGATGAGGGTGTCGACGTAGCCGAGGTCGACGAGCTCGGAGAGGGCGTGGTCGAGCATCGCCTTGAACTCGGGCTGGCCGCGGGGGAGGAGGAGGATGTTCGGGCAGACGGCGACCGGTTTCCCGCCGGAGACGTCGCGGAGGGTGCCGGGATTATGCTCTAAAAAATATTGGGCGGAGGGGGCTTCCTCGAAGACGAGGTCGGCCTTTTTCGTCGAGACGGAGAGGAGGAGGGAGGCGATGTCGGCGTTCTGGGGGAGGGAGTAGGTCTGGGAGCCGGGGAACTTCGCTTGGGCAATGGCCTCGGTGACGTCGCCATCGACGGTGGCGATCTTGATTTCGGGATGGGCGGCGAGGACTTTTTCGAGCGGGACGCCGGGGGCGAACCGGGCGTCGCCGGGGCGGGCGTAGGCGTTGACGGCGCTGTAGAAGAGGGGCATGGAGAAGTCGGCGAGGCGGGCGCGGGCGCCGGAGGCCCAGGCCATCATGGCGATGTCGTAGCGGCCGGTGACGAGGCCCTCGATCATGGTGCCCCACTGGGCTTCCTCGACGTAGACGGTCTTCAACTGGAGGTTGGCGGCGGCGCGGTCGAGGGCCTCGACGGCGATGCCGGTCATCTTCCCGGTGTTCGGGTCCTTGATGACGCCGGGGGGAGAGGCGAGGTAGCCGACGCGGAGGGTGCCGGTTCGCAGGACGCGGTCGTAGACCGATTCCGGCGCGGCCTGGAGCAGGGCGGGGGCGAGGCCGAGCCAGAGCAGGCAGAGGAGGAGGCGCATCATTTCAGGTGGTTGATCTGGTCGAGGCGGTCTTCCTCGGGCTCGTGCCAGGAGTGGGTGACCTCGCTCGCCTGGCCGGGGATGTTGCCGAAGAAGAAGGTCATGAGGCGGCGGATCGGCGCGGGGGCGGCCTTGCCGTGCCAGGGATCGATGAGGGAGCCGTAGATCTCCTTCCGCAGGTCGGGGAAGAGGAAGGCGAAGCCGGTGGGGGTGGAGGGGGAGGGGACGAGGGTCCAATCGACGAAGGCGGAGAGGGCGGCTTCCGGAACGGGGGTGGTGGCGGTGGCGGGGCTTTCCGCCAGGCGCTCGATGGCCTTCACGTAGGCGGCCCGGCCCAGGCCCCCGGTGACGTAGGGACCGACGAGGCCGAGGTTGGCGAGGCATTCCCGGGCGGGTTTCGACGAAGCGAGGACGGCCTGGGCGATCTTCTTCGGGGCGAGTTCGACGGAGAAGAGCTCGTGGTCGAAGTCCTGCTGGCGCCAGAATTCGAGGTCGGTGAAGGTCTTTTGGAGGAGGGTCTTCCGGATGAGCTTCGCGATCCACTCGATCCCCTCGCGGGCGGGGTCGAAGTCGAGGAGGTAGACGGGGATGAGGCGGCGGTGGTCGCGGGAGAGCTGAGCCCGTTCCAGCCGCTGCCGGTAGCGGATCTGGAACCGGGAGTGGAGGAGGAGGGGCTGGGGGGAGGCGTACCAGAGGACCTGCCAGACGGCGCTCCAGTCGGACTCGGTGATTTCTTCCCAATGGTTGGTCTCCGCGGCGGCGAAGAATTTCTCCGCCAGGGCGGCCTGGCTGGCTGCGGAGAGGGGCGGCGGGAGGGAGATGGAGCCGGCGTCCTGGAGGAGGTGGGAGGCGGCCTGGACGGTCTTCGGCGTGCCGAGGGAGAAGCGCTGGCGCTGCAGACTCCGCGTCTGGAAGGAGATGCGGTCTTTCAGGCTCTCCTTGTGCGCGCCGGGGCTGGGGTTCATGGGGTCCCGGTGGTGGAGGCCGGGGCGGGGAGGGCGGCGGTGGTCGCCGGGCTGCCGGACTCGGTTGAGGACTGGGGAGGGAGGGTGGGGGAAGCGGTACCGCCGGAACCGGAGGGGGACGAGGAAGAGGCGGGAACGGAGAGGGGGGGGAGGGCGAAGAACTTCGGCGCGGCGAGGACGAAGCGGATGTCGATGCGGCGGTTGAGGCGGCGGCCGTCGTCGGTGGTGTTGTCGCCGATGGGGCGGAATTCGCCGTAGCCGCTGATGCCCAGGAGGGACTGGTCGCGGCTGTTGAGGAGTTTGCCGAGGTCGGGCTCCGTCGAGATCATGGTCTTGTAGGTGTTCAGCGCGCGGGTGGTGGAGAGGGACCAATTGTCGGGGAACTCCGGGGTGTGGATGGGCTGGTTGTCCGTGTGGCCCTCGATGTAGATGGAGTCGAGGCGGGGGGTGACGGGGGAGTTCTGGAGGATGCCCTTGATGATGGTGGTGACCTGCCGGATGACGTCCTCCCCCTTCGGCTTCAGGCCGGCGAGGCCGACGTCGAAGAGGAGCTCGTTCGGGAGGTGGATGACGCCGCGTTCCTCGTCGATCTGGACGACGATGTTCTTCTTCGCCGCCTCGGACTGGATCTTGCGGAGGAGCTCGGCGCGGATGCGGTCGGAGTTGGTGAGGATGTCCTGGGCGGTGCGGAGCTGGCGGATGCTCTCCTGCGAGGCGGCGAGCTTGTCCTGGATGATGGCGAGCTGCTGCTGGGAGAGCTGGATCTGCTGTTGGGCGACGAGGTTTTCCTGGCGGGTCTTGTCGAGCTTCGCCAGTTCCTCCTGGAGGGCGATCTGCTGGGCGCTGAGGTTCTCGTTGATCCCCTTTAGGTTGCTGTTCTGGACCTGGAAGACGCTCATCCGCAGGGCGAAGAAGGTGAAGAGGATGAGGAAGATGAAGAGGAGGCCGACCATGAGGTCGCTCAAGGAGATGAAGTAGTTCTCCTCGCTCTCGTCGAGGTGGGAGGGGCGGATGTTGCGGAGGGGGGTCTGCATGGACTTGGGCGCGCTCCGGGGAGACGCCGGTTACCGATTCCGGGCCGCTTCGATCTTTTCCAGCGTGGCGTTGAGGCCGACGATGGAGGCGCCAAGGGCCTGGGTCGACTTCGCGAGGCTCTGGTCGAGCTGCCGCATGAAGCCCTCGACCATGTCGTGGTAGCGGGTGAATCCGGTGCCGAGCTGATCGACCATCCCTTTGAGGTCGTCGTCGACTTTCTCGAACCGCTCCCGGTAGGCGTCCCAGGTGGCGCGGGTCTGCTGGGTGGTCTCGCTGAGGGATTGGCTGAAGGCGGAGAGCTGCTTGAGGGCCTGGACGGTCGCCTCGTTGCTCTCCTGGATCCGCTTCGACATGGTGTAGAGGTCCTGCGAGGCGGCGGTGAGGGGGGTGCTGGCGTTGGCGAGCTGCTCCGTCGTGGTGCGGAAGTCGGCCAGGAGGGTGCGGAGGCCCTCGACGGTGCCGCCGAAGAGCTCCATGTTCGTCTTCATCTTCGACTCCATCGTGGTGAAGCTCTCCGTGAGGGCGACGATCTTCCCGGTGAGGGGGTTGAGGGAGCCTTCGAGCTGCTGGGCGGTGTTCCTGAAGCTCTGCTCGACGCGGCCCGCGCCGTCGGCCATCCGCTCGTAGACGTGCTTCGAGGCATTCGTCATCTCCTCGTCGAAGCGTTGGGCGGAGGCGGCGAGCTGGGAGCCCATCTTCTCGACCGATTCCCGGGTCGCTTCCAGGCCCCGGATGAGGACGGCGATCTCCTCCGTCGCGGCGGCGACGAGCTGGGAGCGGAATTCCTTGACCATCTTTTCGACGGCTTCGCGGGAGATGTCGGTGATGCGGTTGGCGACGGCCTCGACCTTCTCCGCCAGGGGATCGACGAGGCGGATGAGGCTGAAGGCGAGCTTCGTCTCGATCCCCTTGGAAATCTCCTCCGGGAGGCGGCGGAGGACTTCGGTCTGCTTCGCGGTCTCGTCGGCCCGCTCGGCGAGGAGCATCTCCGGGGAGACGTTCGGGATCAGTTCGTTGAGGCTGCGGCAGAAGCTCCCGGTCTGGAGGGAGAAATCGTGGAAGATTTCCCGGATCTGCCAGGAGAAGAGCATCGAGCTGCCGAGGCCGGCGATCGAGTTGATGAACTTGAAGGAGGAGGCGGCCAGGAGGTTCTGGAGGATGCCTACGAGCTTATCCGGCTCCTGGTCCATCGCCATGCTGGCGACGTAGAGGGCGGCGACGAGGCCGAAGAAGGTGCAGAGAAGGCCGATGCCCAGGAGGTAGCCGGGGAAGGCGACGTAGAAGCGGAGGTTGATCCCGGCGTGGCTGAGGAGGTTCTCGTTGAAGTAGTATTCCGATTCCCGCGTGCGGCGGATCGGCTTCCCGTGGCCGGGAGGGACGAGGTGGTCCCAGAAGACCTGCCATTCCGGCCCGATGAGAGGGTTCTTGCGAAGTTCCTCGTAGAGGGCCTCGGCGTTCTCGGTGAAGTCCTCGGGGGAGGAAAGGCGCTTGATTGTTCCCTTGGCCCGGGCCAGGGCGAGGGAGGCCTCCTGGACGAGGCGGAACCGGAGCCAGGCCCACATCCCGACGGCGAAGAGGAAGATGCCGGTGGCGAGGAGCCAGGTGACCTCGGGACGGATGAAAAAGGTCAAAAACCGCTCCAGCGTCCCGCTCCGAACCGGCTCGGCCTGGGCGAGGAACCCCATGATGTCGCTCTGAAATGACATTGAAGCACTTGTATAGGCGATTTTTTACGCTCGAAAAGCAAAAACTGGCTTTAACGGTGCGGCGCGGAGGATGTGAAATAAATCTATATTTCCCATTGACTTTATAGACCTATAGATTACATTCACTTTTAGTTGAAGATGAAAAGTCTCTATGGTAGATAGGAACTCTAGAAAACATCGGACCTTTCCTCACAACGCAACGAAACCCAAGCATGGAGAAGACAAATCATGGCACACGCTAGGAAGATCGGACGGCAGCATGGGAAAAAGGGACGCTTTCAGTTTTTTCGCTCCCAACCGGAGGAGGAGGGTTCTCTTCGTCTCGGGTGGGGGCGCTTGAAGGAGGGCCGCTGGGCCGCGGGCCGCTCCGACGGCTTCTTCCTTGAATAGTCATTCTCCTCAACCACAACCCAGGAATCCACACCCCATGAAACGAACGACCTCCAACCTCTTCGGCCTCTCCCGCGTGACCCGCGTGACCCGAGTTATCGCCGCCGTCCTGCTGGCCGC
>CAISZB010000523.1 GCA_903889845.1 uncultured Verrucomicrobium sp.
CCAGCCGCCGCCGAGGGCGCGGACGAGGCGGACGGTGGCGGCGTAGCGCTGCCCCAGGATTTGGACGGAGGCGCGCTGGGTGTCGAGGGCGCTCCGCTCCGCGTCGATCACGTCGAGGTAGGTGGAGGTGCCGCCCCGGTAGCGGAGGTCGGAGAGGGAGGCGGCCCGTTGCGCGGCGGCGACGGCGGCCTGCTGGGCCCCGGCCTGCGCGGCGAGGTTCCGCAGGGAGGCGAGGCTGTCCTCGACTTCCCGGAAGGAGGTCAGCACCTGCTGCCGGTAGCGGGCGACGGTCTCCTCGTAGGCGGCCTTCGCTCCGGCGAGGTTGGCCGTGTTCTTCCCGCCCTCGAAGATGGGGAGGGAGAGGCTGGGCCCGACCGACCACATCCGGCTCGACCAGTTGGCGAGGGAGCCGAGGTCGACGCTCTCGAACCCGGCGGCCCCGGTCAGGCGGAGGACGGGGAAGAAGGCGGCCTTCGCGACGCCGATCTGGGCATTGGCGGCGGCCATCCGGCGCTCGGCCTCGGCGACGTCGGGGCGCCGCTCCAGGAGTTCGGAGGGGACGCCCGCGGGGATCGTCGGGGGGACGCCGTCGAGGGGGAAGGAGGCCGCCGCGGTCTCGATATGGAACGCCTCCGGCGGCTTCCCGGCGAGGACGGCGAGGGCGTGCTCCAGCTCCGCCCGGTTCTGCCGGACGGCGTAGAGGGCGGCCTGGGCTGTCGAGTACTCGGTCTCGGCGCGGGCGACGTCGAGGTCGTTGCTGGCCCCGGCCCGGAAGCGGGCGCGGATGAGGTCGAGGCTCTGCTTGCGCAGGTCGATCGCGGCAACGAGGATGCCGACCTCCGCATCGGCGGCGCGGAGGGTGAAGTAGTCCTGGGCGACCTCCGCGTGGAGGGCGAGGCGGACCGACTCGAAGTCGGCGACGGAGGCCTGGTAGGTGGCCGTCGAGGCCTCGACGGAGCGCCGGACGCGGCCCCAGAGGTCGACCTCGTAGTTGAGGTCGCCGGGGGCGGAGACGACGTTCGACTGGACGCCCGGGGCGGACGACGAGGCGTTGTCCTGCTGCCGGAAGACGGAGCCGGAGGGGTTGAAATCGACGGAGGGGAGGAGCTGCGACTTCGCGACGCGGGTCAGGGCGCGGGACTGGTCGACGCGGGCGACGGCGGCCTTCAGGTCCTGATTGCTGGCGGAGGCCTGGGCCTCCAGGTCGTCGAGCACGGCGTCGTGGAAGAGGGTCCACCACGTCCCCTTCGCGAGGGCGTCGGCGGGGGCCGCTTCCTTCGCGGGCGGCGCGTCGGCGGGAATGGCCTCGGTGAACGCGGCGGGGGTTTCCTTCAGCTCGGCGTCGGTGCGCTTGTAGTCGGGCCCGACCGCGCACCCCGCCAGGAGGAGGGCGAGGGCGGAGAGGAGCCCGATCAGCATCGGGATCGGCAGGCGGCTTTCGGTCGATTCCATGGTCAGTTCTTTCATGGCGGGATTCCGGTGGGGGGTGAGGGAGGCGTGCGGAAGGGTTATTCGATCCAGCGGCTCGGGAAGCGGCGGGGCCGCACGGTGAGGGAGACCCAGGCGAAGTCGGACTTCGTGGGCAGACTCGTCACGTGGAGCGGAGCCAGGCGGCTGAAGGCGGCCGTCTTCGGCGCGGCCTGCCGCAGGGTTCGGAGCAGCGTGCCGAAGGTTCCCTTTGTCCGGGAGAGCGGGCGCGTGGTGCGGGCGGGGTTCTTCTTCATGGCGGTGGTTTTCTTAAAAAGGGTTGCGGGCGTTTGATAGACCGGTTGGTTTAGCTTATGGGCAAAAAAAAGCAATTTTCGGGCGTCTCTCTCTGGTTCAAGTGGCGTTAGGCGGCGACCGGGGTGGGCAATTTCAGGCCGAGAACCCGGTAAACCCCGGGACGAAGGCGCTTGAGGGCTTCGGGGGAGTTTTCGATCTTCGCCTGGGTCAGCAGACCGATGACAAAGTCGTAGACGTCCTGGGCGATTACCTTGGCGTCCTCCTCCTTCGCCAGCAGCCCCTCTCTCTGAAGGGCGACGACCGTCGGCGTCCAGTAGCGGAGCATCCGGTTCCCCATCTCCTCCAGCTTCAGGCGTACCTTCTCGTCCTGGGTGCTCATCTCGCATCCTACGGAGGTCCCGGGACAGCCGCACATCTTCCCGTATTCCTGATACTTCTCCAGCTGGTCCTTCACGATGAAGGCGCAGACTTTCTCGATTTGTTCGAGGGGAGTCAGCTGGGGGGAGAAGATGCTGTCGAGGAGGGGGAGCTTGTGGTTCGTCCAGTAGTCGTCGAAGGCGGCGACGGCCAGGTCGGCCTTCGAGGGGAAGGCGAAGTAGAAGCTGCCCTTGGTCACCCCGGCCTGCTTGCAGATGTCGTCGACCCCGACGGCGCCGTAGCTCTGCTCCCACAGCAGCTTCATCGCCACATCGAGGAGTTTCTGCTTCGTCGTGCCTTCGCGTTTCATGAGGTCAACTTACTAGACCGGTCGGTATAATGCAAGGGGATTTTTTGGGAAAAGTTGGGGGGGGAGCGGGAGAGGGTGCGGCCCTTCGGGTACTTTGCGCTATCGCGCAGGCAGTCCCGGTCCCGAAGGGCATCACCCACCAGCCGCCCCCCCCTCACTTTAAGATCGGCTCCCGAAGCGAACCCCGCTAACACATCCCCATGTCCCTCGACGATTTCCTGGTCCGGCTCGGCACCGCGCTTGTCTGCGGGACGGTGATCGGCGTCGAGCGGCAGTTCTACCAGCGGACCGGCGGACTGCGCACCTACGCGCTGGTCTCAGTCGGCGCGGCCCTCTTCGTCTTCGTCAGCGTCCAGGCGGGGGACAACGGGATTTCCCGGATCGTGGGGCAGGTGGTGACCGGGATCGGCTTCCTGGGGGCGGGGATCATCCTTCACAGCGGCTTCAACGTCCGGGGCCTCAACGGCGCGGCGGCGATCTGGTGCGCTTCGGCGGTGGGGAGCCTGGCCGGGGCGGGCTACCTGCTGGAGGCGACCTCGGCGCATGGCGATCCTAATTCCGCCGAGATGGATTCATTTCGGGTGGGGACGCTCTACGAGCCTCCCATATCTTTGCCTCTTCCATGATCGCGTTTTCGAAGAAGGCCAAATCCTCGGGCCGATCTTGCATCTCGCTCGAAGCGTATTTGAATGGGTCCAAATCATGGAACTCCAGAGGGTATCGCTCAGTGGCGCTGGCGATTAGATCGGCTCCATTCCGAGGCGAGATTTCTCCGCGAACAATCAAGCTGGATACGTAGG
>CAISZB010000524.1 GCA_903889845.1 uncultured Verrucomicrobium sp.
CTTCCCCTCCAATGTCCCCAACGGGGTGTCACACTATTGGACCGCCACGTGTCTCAGTTTTGGACCGCCCTACGCAGTTGCCGACGAGGGTCGCCGCGGCGAGGGGATCGGGCGGGAGGAGGGAGAAGCCGCCGGAGGGGATGGCCGGGAGGGAGGCCGCCGGAGCCGGGAAGGGCGGCGAGGCTGCCAGGAAAACCGCCAAAGCCACAGCTAAAGCTAGACCCGGAGGGCGCGCGCGCATGATGGTCTGCGACGCTATCGGGCGGAAGGAGCGGAAGCAACCGCGATCAGTTTGTCTCGTCCTCGTCGAAGGGGTCCTCGCCCTCGCCGCCTTCGTCGTCCTCGATCCCCTCGCGGCCCCGGGCGAAGGACTCGATCAGGTCGCGCAGGAGGGGGAAGCCGTAGTCGCGCCACATGTCGCACAGGATCCATTCGAGGAGGTCCTCCTCCTCGACCTCGGGCTGGCCGATGTGGAGGCGGGGGTTCTTCGAGGCCTCGGCCAGGAAGGCGGCGTAGTCCCCGGCGATGGAGAGGCGGTAACGGAGGCAGGTCTGCTCCTCCGCGCTGAGGTCGGGCCATTCCCCGGTCCGGGCATAGGCGCGGATCGCGGCGCGGACCCCCTCGGCGGTGGCGTCGTCGAAGTCCTCCAGCGCCCCCTCGGCGGAGAGGAGGACGTCGGTCAGATCGTCCTCGGTGTGCGCGAAGTCGGGCGCGGCTTCGAGGGCTTCCCCAAGGAGGTCGAGGAGGCGGCTCCAGGTCATGCTGTCGTCTTGGCGGAAAATCACGGGAGGGGAACTATGGGCTTCGGCTGGGCGGTTTTCAACGTGATTCGGAGGGGGTCAGGGGGCGCGAAGGGCCCATCCCCCGCGCTCTCCTAGAGCGTGTCATGCGCTACTTCTTCCAAAACGGAATATACCGCTTCGCGTCCTTCACAAAGGGCTTCTGCTCGAATTCGGCGGCGAATTTCTTCGCGCGGACGAGCCATTCCTCGGCGGGCTCCATTTCCGGGCAGCCCTGGAGGACGACGCCGTAGATCTCCATCCGGGCCGTGGCGGCGCGGGCGGCCAGGCGCATGAGGTCGGAGGTGGTCGCCCCCTGGTAGCCGGAGACGACGATGATCTGCGTCCGGGGCGGCGCGGCCAGGAGGAGGTGCCACTCGTCGAGGAGGGGCGGCCCGTCGATGAGGATGAAGTCCCACTTCCCCGCCAGGCGCGTCAGCTCCGGCGCGAGGGGGCGGCGGGAGATGAGGCTGTCGACGTCGCCCTCGAATTCCCCGGCGTCGATCATCGCCAGTTCCTGCACGGCGGAATAGGCGATGTGCTCCTCCAGCGCGTCGTCGGCGAAGAGCCAGTCGGTGAGGCCGGAGCGGGGCGCGATGCCGAGGCGCTTCGCCAGGCGGTCGTCGGAGAAGTTGAGGTTGATGACGAGGGTCTTCTTTTCCGACTTCGCCAGGAGGATGGCGAGCTGGGCCAGGGCCTCGCGGGAGTCGCCGCCGTGGCCGACGGTGGAGAAGGCGAAGAGCGGGTGCTGGCGGTTCGTGAAGGAATCGCGCAGGAGCTGGCCGCGGAGGTAGCCGAGGTCGGTCGGGGCGTCGGTGAAGTGGGTGGGATGGGCATCCTCCCCGCCCAGGCGCGGGATCGTGGCGAGGCAGGGGAGGCCCGTCGCCATCTCGATCTGGACCGGGGTGCGGAGGCGGGAGTCGAGGAGGTGGATGAGGAAGGCGACGCCCGCGCCCCCGGCGAGGCCGAAGAAGAGGCCGAGGAGGAGGTTCAGGACGAGGCTGGGACGGACGGGCTTCTGGTCGGCGAGGCCGGGATCGACGACGGCGATGACGCTGGCCTGGCTCTCGATGCCGTCTTCCGGCTTCCCCTCGGCCAGGAGGCGCTTGCGGAGGCTGAAGTCGCTGAAGGCACGGCCCAATTCGCCCCGCTTCGTCTGGAGCTGGCTGATGGCCTTCTCGTTCTCGGCGACGCGGCGGGTGAGGACTTCCTCCTCGGTGCGGCTGATGTCGAGGGTGGAGCGGAGGGCCTGGGAAAGGTGCTGCGCCTGCTTGTCGAGCTGGTGGCGGAGGCCGGCGGCCTCGGCCCGCTTCCCGTCGAGGCGCAGGCCCCGGGTGCTGTAGGTGGCCAGGGAGTAGTACTCCGACTCGACGAAGTTGAGCTGGGTCTTGAGGTTGTTGATCGTGGTGTCGTTGCTGAAGGCGGAGAACTCCGCCAGGGGGAGCTTCTTCGCGGTGTAGGCGTCGAGTTCGCGGACCTCCTCCTCCAGCCGGACCCGCTCGCTGGTGACGGTGGCGAGGGTGTCGACGAGCTTGGCCGAGGTGCCGCGGGTCAGGGTGAGCTGCGACTGGACCTCGGCCAGGCGCCCGGCGAGGGTGTTCATCGTCAGGATCTCGTCGAAGAGGGTGTTGACGACCTTGGTGGCGAATTCCGGGTTGCACGACTCGACGGTGATCGTGCCGAGGCGGCTGTTGCGGGTGGCGGCGACCTTGATGTTCGCCCGGCTGGAGTCGAAGCCGCGCAGGGAGATGGCCCGCTCCTTGTCGTTGAAGGACAGGGCGCTGGGGAGGACGCGGAGCCGGAGGGCGATGGCCCGTTTGATCTCCCGGCCGGGGATGCTGAGGATGAGGCTCTGGACCATCTCGCGGGAGGTCTCGGGATCGTTCGCGGTCTCCGTCGTCGTGGTGAAGGGGAGCTGGTCGACGAGGAAGGTCCCCTTCGCCTGGTAGGTGCGCGGGGTGGCCAGGTACATGACGAATCCCAGGAGGAGGCCGATGGAGACGCCGACGAGCCAGATGTGGGCCTGTTCCCGGGCGAGGGAGAGGAAGTTCTGGAAGGTCGGCTCCTGGCCTTCGTCGCCGACCAGCTCCATGGGCGCGTTCCCCGACGGGAGGGCGGCGGGGCTGCCGCCGAGGCCCGGGCCTGAGCCCGAGTCCAGGGGCCACGACGTCCCGTTGGCGGTGAGGCCCAGGAGGAGGATGCGCATCTGCTCCCGCGCGATGGCTGCGGCCTGCTGCATGACGGCGTCCGGGATCTCCTCGCCGGGGCGGGAGGGCTGGAGGGGGGAAGGGGTCATGGCAGGGGGGAAGATCGGGGAATCTTAGAGGAAATTCTTCGGGACGGTGAGGACGTCCCCGGGCTGGAGGAGGATGTTCTGCCCGGCGTCGAGGCCGCGGAGGACCGACTTGAGGTCGAGCTCGTAGATGTCGGTGACGCCCGCGTTCTCCCGGATGAGTTTCACGCGGCGCGTGTTGGCGATGGAGGTGAAGCCGTTGGCGGCGGCGATGGCGTCGAGCGCCCGCATCGGACCCTCGGTCATTTCCGCGTGGATCTGGTGGAAGACCTCGCCGAGGACGGTGATGCGGGGGGTGTGGAATTCCTCGATGTGGACGACCTTCGTCCCCTTGCTCGCCTTCGCGACGGCGGAGGCCAGGGCGTCGGCGGAGAGGCCGACGGCGGCGATCGAGGTGGAATCGTCCAGGTCGAGCTTCCCTTCCTGGGAGACCGCGACGACGCTCGTGGTGCCGTCGCTCTTCTTCAGGGTGATCTTGTCGAGGAGGGCGACGGTGTAGGGGGCGACGCTGTGGCTGAGGTGGACGATCCCGGCGGGGATGCCGGGGTCGGTGGTGACGGGCGCGGGCCTGTCTTCGGCCAGCCCGATGGCGGGGAGGAGGAGGGCGAGGAGGAGGGCGGTGGTTTTGGTCATGGGAGGAGGAGGGTGGGGTTGGGTGGATCGTTCGTGATTCAAAACTTCATGGCGACGCCGGTCGAAAGGCGGCAGTCCTCCGACTGGTGGCCGCTGCCGACGACGGTCTCCGTGCGGAGGTAGGTCCCCTTCACGTAGATGCGGGAATCGCTCCCGATCTTGTCGGGGAGGCGGTAGGCGAGTTCGAGTTCGGGACGCAGTTCGAGGGTCTCCGCGGTGCTCTGCTCGAAGGAGTAGTCGGTGAGGGCGACCTGCGGGATGCAGTACCAGTTCCCGCCGAGGAAGATCTCCGGGATGAACTGGGCGGCGCTGGAGACGTAGTTGTTGTCCTTGCCCAGCTCGCTGGCCTGGTAGATCCGGTCGTACTTGAGGGTGAGGCGGAGGCGGGGACTCCAGTCGAAGCTGGTGTGGCCGGACATGCGCCAGCCGGAGAGGGCGTGCCGGTTCGGGTTCCCGTCGCTGGCGCTGAACTGCATCGCGTCCCAGCCGAAGAGGACCTCGGTGAAGAGCCGGAGGTCGGGTTTGCCGCGCCAGCCGAAGCCGTCGATCAGCTCGCTGAAGGCGGCCCCGCGGGAGACCTCGGTCTGGCGGATGTTGTTCCAGAGGAAGATATCGACGTTGTCGAGGGCGCGCCAGCCGCCCTGGGTCATGTAGTTGCAGGTGTCGGAGTCGATGTAGGGGGTGAAGACGTCGGTGTTCGGGTCGAGGACGCCGTTCTGCGGGTGCTTGAGGTGGTCGAAGGAGAAGTCCTGGCTGACGAAGGTGCGGGAGGTGAGCTGGTAGTCGGCATGGACGCCGGGGGCCAGGATCATCCGCTGGACGCGGCCGATGCGCTCGTTGTCCCGGTCCTCGAATCCGGTGCTGGTGAAGTCCTCCAGTGTGATGTAGGGCCGCCAGACGGCCGACCCGCGCCCGATCCGCCCGTCGAGGTTGAGCTGGTTGTTGATCGCGTTGAAGCGGTCCTGCTTGTCGAAGACGTCGGCGGTGAAGAGGTAGTGGGCGTGGGCGGCCAGGATCGTGTCGTACCGTTCCGTGTAGATTGAATCGGGCGTGCCGAGCTGGACGTCGGCCCCGGCGGAGAGGGTGGTGTAGTAGTCGCCGATGTGGTTGTCCGCCGTGATGTTGATGTTCGACTCGTAGGTGTGGGTGACCCCGGCGTAGGGGGTGACGGTGAGGAGGCCCTGCTTTGGCGGGGTGGGATGGAGGCCGATGGAGGGGACGTAGGTGAGGACGTCGCGGTAGAGGTAGGGGTAGTAGGCGGGATCGTAGGCAAGGGGGAGGCCGGTGAGGTCGATGCGGCGTTCCGGACGGAGGCTCGTCGGGAGGAAGGAGGGCTTCTCTGCGTAGATCCCCTGCTCGATGACGTCGGGCGCGGAGAAGTCGATCGCCGGCTCCGGCGGGACGGCGCGGGTGCGGGAGAGGCCGGGGAGGATCGAGTCGGCGGTCTGGGTCTGGGGGGAAATCTCCTCGACGCCGGGGTTGAGGGCCCGGGCGGACGTGAAGAAGAGCAACAGCACCGCCCCCGCGTGGCGGCTGGCTCGGGCGATTTTCACGGCCCCCCCGCTCCGGGTTGCTGTTGGAGAAGGGTCTTCTTGGCGAGGCTGATCGTGCTGCGGAGCTCGGAGATGCTCAACGGTTTGCCGAGCACCTTGAGGATGCCGAGGCGCTCCGCCCGGGCCATATCGATCGCGCCGGTGTCGCCGGAAAAGAGGATGATGGGGAGCGTGAAGCCCGAGGTGCGGAGCTCCTCCACGGCGTCGAGGCCGAGGCGGTCCGGCATGAAGTAGTCGATCAGGAGGACATCGACTTTCTCCTCCCGGACCAGATCGACGATGCCCTGGGAGTCGGGCCGGTAGACCGACTGCCACCCGCCCTGGGCGACGATCTGTGCAATAATCATTCCAACGGCTTCCAGATCATCGACAACAAGGAGTTTCATATAAAAAAAGGTAAGTCAGGAAGTATCAGTTTGTGGCCGGGGCAACAATGCGGAAGATTCGCTAGAAGGCGTTTAACGATTAATGAGCGTCAATAAGCATTCTTGGGCGGGAAGAGGGTCATCACCATGATCTTGAAGTCGAGGTAGAGGCTCCAGTTCTCCAGGTAGTAGATGTCGTAGGCCAGCCGGTCCTCCGGGGAGGTGTTGCCGCGAAGGCCGTGGACGGCGGCCCAGCCGGTGAGGCCGGGGCGGCAGGTGTGGCGGAGGTTGTAGTGGGGGATCGTCTCGCGGAAGCTCGCGGTGAACTCGGGCCGCTCCGGACGGGGGCCGACGAGGCTCATCTCCCCCTTGAGGACGTTCCAGAACTGGGGCAGCTCATCGAGATTCGTCCGGCGCAGGAAGGTGCCGATCTTCAGGCGGCGGGGGTCGTTCTCGACGGCCCACTGCGCCCCGGTCGTCTGCTCCGCGTCGAGGCGCATGCTCCGCAGCTTGATGATCTTGAAGGGCTCCTCCCGGATGCCGAGGCGGATCTGCCGGTAGAGGACGGGGCCGGGCGACTCCCGGTAGATGAGGAGGCCGGCGATGGCGATGGCGGGGGCGGGGGCGGAAAGGGTCAGACCGACGAGGGCGCCGACGATGTCGATGAGGCGCTTCAGGAGGCGGTTCTGGAAGTGGTCGAAGTCGAGGCCGTGGACGCCGACGACGGGGACCCCGGCGACGACGCGGACGGTGACCTTCGTGGTGAGGACGTCGAAGCCGGAGGGGATGATTTTGAAGTTGACGAGGTGGCGGGAGCAGACCTCGACGATCCGCTTGACGTCGTCCTGCTCCAGGCCGCGCTCCTCGATGATCATGAGGGTGGCCCGCTCCTTCTCGATCATCGTCTCCAGGACGTCGAGGGAGCCGAGGCAGCGGTAGCCGGCTGCGGCGGCGCCCTCGCGGATGGTGGCGTCCTTCCCGTGGAAGAAGCCGAGGAGGATGTGGAAGGCCCCCATTTCGTCCTGATAGGCCTGGATGACCTTCTTCAGGTGCGGGCTCCACCCGGCGAAGACGATCCGCTCCACGGCAATGAGCCGCAGCCGGTCCATCACTACCCAGCGGAAGAAGATCCGGATTCCCAGGAGCACGGCGATCGAGACGGGAACGAGCCACTCCAGAGTGAGGGAGACCTCCCGATCGGACCCGCGGTAGAAGAAGAGCCGGATGCCGGCGAGGGTCGCCGCGGCGAGGACGAGGGTGCGGCCCAAACCCAGGATGGTGCCGCGTTTCCCTGTAAATGCGCCCCAGGTGTAGAGGTGGGTATTCCGCAACATCCACCCGGCGATGATCCCGAAGAGGACCGAGGCGCGGAAGCTGAGGGTTTCGCCGGGCAGCACGTGCCCGACCTGAAGGCAATGGACGAGGCCTAGCGAGAGGGCGAGGGCGAACGCGTCGCAGCATCCGAGTCCGAAGGCCCAGTCGAATTGATTCTTTTTGCCGAAGTACATAGAGCGAGGCCGATCTATCGTTTGCGGACGCTCTGCCCCATCCCTCCATAGCCCGTCCCAAGATGCACGTTGACAGCTTCTTAAGCTTTGCGGGGCCTAGCAAGCAAACATTTGAGTTTTTTGGGGTTCCCGATCATGCTCCCGGCACTGTGCCTCCGCGCCGGCCTTCCATGCCCCGTTCCCTCCGTTCCGGATTCGTCCTCCGCTTCCATCACGTCCTCTTCTTCGGGGCGCTGCTGGTGACGGTCGCGATCGGGACGGCGTTCTGGACCGGGACGTGCGACCCGCATCTCTTCCTCGGCATCAACTTCGCCTGGCCCGACCCGGGGATGGAGGCCCTGTGCGTCGCGGCGGGGTCGGCGCTCGTCGCGCTCCCGCTGGTCTGGATCTGGCGTTCCCGGACGATCGATTTCCTGGCGCTGCTCCTCCCCCTGGAGGCGATCAATCTCTTCGCCTACTTCGCCATCAGCACCACGGCGCACAAGATCCCGGAGGAGGCCGTCGGCATCCTCCAGATGGCGGGGCTGCTGCTGCTGCTCAACGCGGTCGGCTTCTGCATCCTCCTGGGGTCGATCTTCTTTTTCTACTGGTCGGCGTCGGCCTTCCACGCGCGACTGCCCGAGTTGCCTCGGCACCCCGACCTCCTGGACCGCCGGATGCAGACCGTCTTCCGGGTGGGGGGCGTCTGTTGTGCGCTCCTGATCGCCGCCCCAATGCTCTACATCGGTACGATCCCGATCCTGTCGGGCAAGGAGGATCGCGTCGCCCTCCTGGTCTCCGACTCCCTCCGGGCCGGCTACAACTTCGCCGAGACCTTCTTCCCCATCATGGTCGGGGGCCTCGTCGTCCTCATCTTCCGCAAGCCGAAGCGCATGGCGGGACCGGACGGGTGGATCCTGGGGGCGATCGTCCTGCTCCAGTTCGCGACGACGGACCGTTCCTCGATGCTCTTCGCGATGATGGCGACGGTGGCCCTCCTCTCGATGGAGCGGCGCTGGCCCCGGTGGGTGCTGGTGCTAATGTTCGTCGGCTACATCTCCTCCTTCACGGTGCTGGCCGGTTTCAGTTCCCTGCTGCGGAGCAACACGCAGAAACTGGAGGGGGGCGGCGTCCTCTCGTCGAGCGTCGAGGAGGCCTTCTACGGGGACAACATCATCGACCTCCATGACGGGGCGTGGGTCTTCAGCCATTGGGACTTCGAGCCGCTGCTGGGACAGACCTACCTCGGCGGCCTCGTCTCGATGATGCCCAGCGGCCTCTTCCCGCAGAAGAAGGACTGGCACCTGGGCCTGACCGCCCTCCGGATTGTGGGGTGGGACACGGAGAACCACTTCGGCCTCCGCATCTCGTTCTTCGGGGAGTCGTTCCTCAACTTCGGCATTGCCGGGGTCGTCACGCTGGGGGTGGTGTTGGGGATGTTCTTCGGGATCGCGCTGCGCCTCACCCACCTCGCTTCGGTGGGGGCGGGGGGCGTCGTCCAGCCCTGCCTCTGGCGGAACGCCACCTACGTCCTCCTCATCCAGATCCTGAAGCCGCTCTCCAACACCAGCGACGCGTTCTATTCCTGGAGCCTGATCGGCTTCCTCGTCGTCGTCTGGTTCGTCGTCGTCTGGCCCCCGCCGCCCCGGTCGCACGGGAAGGTCATTGCCTCAAGGAGGCTCCGCCCGATCCGCCATTGATCCCCCTTCCTTCTCCATGAGTGCCTCTCCTGCCCGCATCGCATTAAACGGACGCTTCTCCGGCACGGCCCAGCCGACCGGGACGCAGACCGTCGCCTTCCACCTCTTCGACGCGGTGATCCGCGCCCCGCGCCGGGCCGGGGAGACCGTCGTCGCCTTCGCCGATCCGCGCTTCCCCGGCGTCGCCGCCTGGCGCGGCGTCCCGGGGACCGAGTTGGTGGAGGTTCCCTTCCAGGACTGGCCCCGGTGGCGGGCGCAGTTGTGGGAACAGGCCGCCTTCCCGATCCTGGCCCGGAGGAAGGGGGCGAACGTCGGCCACCATCCGATCACCACGTGCCCTTCCTGGCACAACGGGGTGAAGACCGTCGTGACGCTCCACGACCTCAATTTCTACCTCCACCCGGAGTGGTATTCCCGGGCCTTCCGCCTCGCCTTCGCCCTCTGCGCCCTTCCCGGCGTGCGGCGGGCCGACCGGGTGGTGACGATCTCCGACTACGTCCGGGGGCAGATCGCCGAGCACCTCCGCATCCCCGAGGAACGCCTCTTGCGCGTCCACAACGGGAACCGCGTTCCGCCCCCGGCCTCCCCCACCGTCCCGACGCCCGGCGGCGCGGGCGAGTACCTCCTCTGCGTCGGCTCCCTCCAGCCGCACAAGAACCTGCCCCGCCTCATCGAGGCCTTCCTCCGCCTGCGCGCGGAGGGCTTCCCCGACCTCGAACTCCGCGTCGTCGGGCGGCCCCAGCCCCGCTTCGCCGAACAGCCGGAATTGACCGAGCTCCTCCAAAAACCGGGCGTCCGGATCCTGGGCTACCTCACCGACGCGGAGCTTTACGCCGCCTATCGGGGGGCGAAGGCGTTCTGCTACCCCTCCCTGGAAGAGGGCTTCGGCCTCCCCCTGCTGGAGGCGATGAGCGTCGGCACCCCGGTGATGACGTCGAACGTCTCCTGCCTGCCGGAGATCGCCGGTTCGGCGGCCGAGCTGGCCGACCCCCTCGACGTCGGTGCCCTGGCCGCCAGCATCGCCCGCGTCCTGCGATGGCCGCCGGAGGAGCGGGCGGCCCGGATCGCCCAGGGCCGGGAGTGGGAGACCCGCTTCACCTGGGAAAATGCGGCCCGGGCGTATTGGGAGATTTACAGAAACCTAATCCTGGCATAGAGACGTAACAGCCCCCTCGCCCATGAATCGTCGTAAGTTCCTCTCCACCCTTGCCTTGGGCGGAGCCGCCGTCGGCGGTTTCTATGCCGAGCAAAAATTGATCTCCCCGATCCACGGGGCGCTGGAGGTGACGGAGTACACCTTCCCCGGACCGGCGACGCTGGCCGGAAAAAAGATCGTCGTCCTCTCCGACCTCCACTACGGCTTCTACTTCGGCGAGGCGGAGACGCGGATCGTCCTGGAACGGATCGCCTCCCTCAACCCCGACATCGTCTTCCTGCCGGGCGACGTGACTGACAAGCCCCACTACGACCTCACCGACTTCTTCTTCCTCTACGGCAACCCGACGTGGAAGACCTACTTCTCCCCCGGCAACCACGACAAGGACGCGGCCGACGACGACCGGATCGAGCGGCAGGTGAAGGACGCGGGCTGGATCTCCCTCTGCAACGAGAAGGTCGAGTTCGACGATTGCGTCATCGTCGGCATGCAGTCGGGCATCCGGGGGCCGATCGACTACGACCTGCTGAAGACGCCGAAGTACAAGATCGTCCTGGGCCACGAGCCCGACTACTGGAGCCGCTACACGGGGGCCGACCTCCTCCACCTGGCCGGGCACACCCACGGCGGGCAGATCCTCTTCTTCGGGCAGCCGATCATGCTGCCGACCGACGGGGAGATCTACACGAAGGGCTACTACAAGCGGGCGAACAACAATCACCTCATCGTGGGCCGCGGCATCGGCTGCAAGTTCGTGAACATGCGGATCGGGGCGCCGCCGGAGATTCTCTCGATCACGTTTACGTAGGATGGGGGGGCGCGAGGAGGAAGGCCTCCCCTTCGGGGCAGGGACTGCCGTCGCGATAGCGACAAAGAGATAAAGGGGCCAACTGACTGGCAGGGCCGGGAGGCAACACTCGCGCTTTGCGCTTACCTGTACAGCTGGAGGTAA
>CAISZB010000525.1 GCA_903889845.1 uncultured Verrucomicrobium sp.
AGGCCGTCCTCGCCGTCGCCCCTGCCGACGCGCTGATCCACGACGGGGCGACCTACTCGAAGCAGCTGAAGGAGGCCCTCCTCATCGCCGCCGAGGGGGAAGCCTTCGTCACCCTCGCCGTCCATCCCATCTTTCCCGCCACCGGCTTCGGCTACCTGGAATTAGGAGAGGACGTCTACGCCGGGACGAAAGGCTTTCACCCCGTCGTCCACTTCGTCGAGAAGCCCACCGAGGAGAAGGCCCGCGAGTACCTGGCCACCGGCCGCTACGGCTGGAACGCCGGGATCTTCGCGTGGTCGGCCGATTATTTTATCCAGGAGGCCACACGCCTCGCGCCGGAACTGGCCGACTTCGTCCGCAACTATCCCGCCCCCGGCGGCGACCGGGAGGTCTACCTCTCCCGCCGCTTCCCGGCCCTGCCGAAAATCTCCATCGACTACGCCCTCATGGAGAAGGCGAGCCGCGTCCTCACCACCTGGGCCCGGTTCGACTGGGACGACGTCGGCGCGTGGACGGCCCTGCCCGCCCACTTCGGCCGCAACGGCGACGGGAACACCCTCCAGGGGAAGGCCCTGGTCCTCGACGGGAGCAACAACATCGTGATCTCGACGGGCCGGACCATCGCCCTCTACGGCGCGAGCGACCTCGTCGTCGTCGAGACCCCCGACGCCATCCTCGTCTGCCCCCGCAGCAAGGCGCAGGGGGTGAAGAAGCTTCAGGAGTTTTTGCCGGATGGGGTGAAGTAGTGCGCCTCAGCAGTAAAACCCCCAAAAGTACTTTCCTTCCCCGCCCGAGGCGTGGATAAATAGGACGCGTGATCTGTTCCAAGGGCCTCGGCCTTTTTCTGCTGCTGCTTCTCCTCGCCTTTTCCCTCCACGCTCAGGACACGCCGATCCCCGCCGATATCCAGAAGCTGCTCCAGACCGCCGACACGAAGCGGAAGGAGGCGATGAATGGCCGGTTCGGGCCGATCCTCACCGACCTCCAGCAGCGGTCGGGCGATTCCCGGCAGTTCTACCTCGACGCGAATCAGCAGGTCCTCTTCTCCAAGGGAGACGCGCCGCAAAAGGCCTTCAGCGACTGGAAGATCAAGAACAAGGAATTCCTCGACGACCCGCGCCTCCCAGCCGCCGCCGACATCGAACTCCTCTACCTGCGCGGCCACATCCAGCACGCGAAGGGGAGCGACCCGGCGGCGATGGCCTCCTTCAACGCCCTCCTGGCCGCCGTCCGCGCCGGTCCGCCCGACCTCCTGGGCTATCGCCTGATGAAGGAGGGATTGACGGAGACCTCCTTCTTCAAGTTCTACGACTTGGAGGAGGGGTACTTCCAGGACAAGGACGGCTATTACGGCACGCCGGGCGACGTGGAGAAGCTCTTCGTCGCGATGATGGAGCCGTGGTACGAGGGGAGCGACCCGAACACCCTCGGGGCCGAGTGGGACCTGATGATCGCGGCGGCGGAACAGGCGGCGCAGGCCACCGACAAAGCGTCCGACAACTATGCCCTCGTCGATCATCCCCGGCTCCTCGTCCTGAAGGCCGATTCCCTCGTGAAGGTCGGCAAGAAGGCCGAGGCGATCGAGACCCTGAAGCAGGTCATCCAGAAATTCCCCTCCTACCCCCGCTACAAGGAAGTCGCCGACAAGCTCATCCAATGGGCCTCGGGCAAGTTCCCTCCGCCGCCGGGGGCGACGCCGTAGCTCATGCCAAATCACTTTGAATGAGACTCCTTCCAAGATGATTCCTCCCAAGAGGGTTAGAAGAAGCGGACATCCTCTATCCGAAGCGGATGGCATG
>CAISZB010000526.1 GCA_903889845.1 uncultured Verrucomicrobium sp.
AAGCCTACAAACGCGCGGTGGGCATGGAGCTGTACAGGCAAGCGTAAGCGATTGTACCCGGTCCCGAAGGGCATTACCCATTCCCTCGCCCCCCCCGCACTTCTTCCTCTTTCTCCTCCATCAGCAGCCCCAGCCCCTTCTCGATCACCGCCTTCAGCCCTTCGGCGCGGCGTTCGGCATCGTACTCGGAGGGGGCCTCGATCGTGCAGACCCGGGCGACGAGGCCGGTGACGGAGAGCCAGACGGCTTCCGGCATCCCGAAGCGGGCGACGCGCGTCCGCATGGCGGGGTTGTGGAGGCTGCGGGTGATGACGCCGCCGTGGGCGCGGCTGCCGTCGATGGAGTGCCGGGGATCGGCGGGAAGCACCTTCGCGGCGGCGGCGATCAGGTCGGCCCCCCACAGCGGCTCGCGGTCGGGGCGGAGTTCGTAGAGGTAGAGGCCGCAGGCGTCGTAGTCCTCGTGGAGGAGGAGGGCGAGGTCGAAGGGACCGCGCGCCCGGACGCCCAGCTTCAGGGCGTCGATCACGGCGTGGCGGGAGAGCCGGGCGAAGCCCCGGTTCCAGTCGAGCCCGTCAGGGCCAAGGCGCGAGTTGGAGGCGATCGCAGCGGGATTGAGGCAGGGGACGATCGTGAGGTCGACCAACGTGGCCCACTTCGCGGCCCCGGCTCCTTCCATCCAACGGAGCACGGCCTCGACGGCACCTGCCTCGTCGCCGTGAATCCCGGCAGAGAGGTAAACGCGGGGACGGACGCCCCCCTTAGCGTGGCGGGTGACGGTCTCGAAGAGATCGACCGGCCCAGCCTCGGTCTTCGCCAGGGGACGGCGACGCAGGCCGAGGCGATGCGCGGCGGCGGCGGCCCGATGGACGATGGAGGCGGGATCGTGGAGGCGGTGGAGCCAATCGGAAGGGGCGGGCGGTTGCGCCGTCCCGACTTTCGAACTGGGACCGGGACCGCGTCGCTTTGCCTTTGCCGTTACTGCCGCACTTCGCGCTTTTGGATTTGCCATAGGTTTTCGAGTTCTTCGAGGGTGTGGGAATCGCGGGCCAGGGGTTTTCCGGCCTTCGCCGCCGCCG
The DNA here is from genome assembly GCA_903889845.1 of uncultured Verrucomicrobium sp. Classification (GTDB taxonomy): domain Bacteria; phylum Verrucomicrobiota; class Verrucomicrobiia; order Methylacidiphilales; family GAS474; genus GAS474. The sequence continues at coordinate 1,077 of CAISZB010000526.1, forward strand.
CTTCGACGCCGCGGAAACGGCCCTCGAACTTCCGGGTCGCCCCGGCGAGGGCCGTCTCCGAATCGACCTTCAGGTGGCGGAGGTAGTTGACGACGGAGAAGAGGAGATCGCCCGCCTCGTCGGCGATCTTTTCGGGGGATTCCCCGGAGGCGAGGGCGTCGGCGATCTCGCGCAGCTCCTCGGCGATCTTTTCCCGGGGGCCGTCGGCGTCGGGCCAGTCGAAGCCGACCTTCGCGGCCTTCTTCTGGACCTCCTGCGCCCGCATCAGGGCGGGGAGGTGGCGCGGCACGCCGTCGAGGGCGCCGGTCCGTTCCGGCTTCTCGACCTTCTTGATCTGGTCCCAGTTCTTCAGGACGGTGGCGGAGTCGGCGGCATTCACGTCGCCGAAGACGTGGGGATGGCGGCGGATCAATTTTTCGACGATCCCGGCGGCGGCGTCCTGGAAGGCGAAGTCCCCCCGCTCCTCGGCCAGGCGGGCGTGGAAGACGACGTGGAGGAGGAGGTCGCCCAATTCCTCGCGCAGGAGGGAAACATCGCCGGTCTCGCTCCACGCGTCGATAGCCTCGACGACCTCGTAGGTCTCCTCGATCAATTGGGAGCGGATCGTGGCGTGGGTCTGTTCCCGGTCCCACGGGCAGCCCCCGGGGGAGCGAAGGAGGGCCATGACCTCGATCAGGCGGTCGAGGGGCGGCTTCGCGGGGTCGGGGACGGGAACGGGCATGAGAGGAAAAGGTTAGGCTCCGTCACCCTGCCCGATTACGGGATGCGGATCAAATCGATCTTCGCCGGGTCGCTCGTCCCGTCGCCCTGGGCGGCGGCGCCCTTGATGTGCTTCGCCAGATCGCCGATGGGGACGACCTTCGCGGCGGCCCGCCACGGCTCGAAGCGGGCGAGGACGAGGGAGTCGATGGCGACGGGATCGTTGGAGAGGTAGAGGCAGCCGATGCTCTGCGCGAATTGGGGGACGAAGGCGGGACCGCCCGCGTACTGGGCGATGAGGCCGTCCATGACGTGGAGGACGACTTTCTTGCGGAAGGGTTCCTTCGTCAGGATTTCGCCGATGATGGGGTCGCCCGCGACGCCCTCCGCGAGGAAGCGGCGGTCGTTATCGACGCTGCCCATGGCCAGGGAACTGAGGCACCCGCCGAGGCCGTAGCCGCTGTGATCGATCATGACGGGGACGTTGACGATCTTCGTGCAGACCTGGGTGACCAGCTTCGCCACGTAGGAGCGGGTGCTGATCTGTTCCTGGATCTCCCCCTTCGGCAGGACCGGATCGGCGGAGGAACCCGGACCTGAACCCGAGGCGTCGTCCTTCTTCTTCGCCCCATCGTCGGCGGTCGCCTCGATGTTCTTGAGGATCTGGTCCCGGCTCTTCCCCCGGAAGAGGAAATCCCCCCAAATCAGCCGCCCGGCGACCTCATTGATGATGAAGAGCTTTGGATCGAATCCGGTCTCCGGATTGCCGGGATCGGGCGGCAGGACGGTGGCGACGCGGTAGGGACGGTCGACCTGCCAGGCGGCCCCGGCGACGGTCTTCTCGTAGACGGTCCCGACGAGGAACCGGGCCTCCCGATCCCAGACGACGATGTGATCGAAGGGGACGCCCGCCGCGTGGAGGGAGCGGGCCATGGCCTCGACCAACTCGGCCCGGGTCGACATGATCGCGCTCCCGTTGGCCTCGATCTTCAGGCCGACGGTGTCGGCGGGGACGATGCCGAGGGATTGCCAGGCCGCGGCCTCGGTCGGCTTCCCGGTGAAGGCCAGGAGGGCGTCGTGCCATTCCTGGGCGACGGCGGCGGCATTGAGGGACAATTTGTCGACGTTCTGGGGCCGCTCCACCTGGAGGACGCGGCTTTTCACCACCGGAGCGGCGGAAGAAGAGGAGGCGGAGGGGGACTCCTGGGCCCTCAAAGGGAGAAAGGCGAGGGCTAAGGCCGAGAGCAACAGGGCGATCCGAATTCGGGACACCATTGCGTTTTAGGATTCGCCTTCTATGATTGCAAGCCCATGCCTGCCCCCAACCGTTCCGCAACCCCGCAGGGAGGGGACGATTTCAAGGAAATCGTCGAGCGGGTCCGGCAGGCGAGCGACATCGTCGAGGTCGTCGGCTCCTACGTCCCCCTTAAGCGGGCCGGGCAGCAGTTCCGGGGGCTGAGTCCCTTCAACCGGGAGAAGACCCCCTCCTTCTACGTCCATCCAGACAAGCAACTCTTCTACTGCTACAGCAGCCAGCAGGGCGGGGACGTCTTCAAATTCGTCATGCTCTACGAGAACCTCGACTTCATGGGGGCGCTGCGCCGCCTCGCGGAGCGGTCGGGGATCGAGATCCCGGAACGGAACCAATTCAAGCCCGGCTCCGGCGGCGGGAGTGACCGCTCCATGCGGGAACAGCTCCTGCGCCTCCACGAGGTCGTCGCCGCCTGGTGGGCGGAGCTCCTCCACAAGGACAAGATGGCGGAGGGCGCCCGCGCCTACCTGAAAAGCCGCGACTTCGGCAGCGAGCTGGCGAAGCGCTTCCAGGTCGGCTACGCGCCCGACTCCTGGGACGCCACGATGTCCTGGGCGCTGAAACAGGGCTTCACCCCGGAGGTGCTGGAGCAATCGGGCCTCGTCACGGTCAACGAGGAGACGGGCCGCCGCTACGACCGCTTCCGGGGCCGCCTCATGTTCCCGATCTGCGACGAGACGGGCCGCGTCGTCGCCTTCAGCGGACGGCTCCTCGACGTCGAGGCGAAGGCGGCGAAGTACGTCAATTCCCCCGAGACGCCGATCTTCATCAAGAGCAAGGTCCTCTTCGGCCTCGACAAGACGAAGCAGGGGATCCGCGATGCCGGATGGGCCCTCCTGTGCGAGGGACAGATCGACCTGATCCGCTGCTACGAGCACGACATCCGCAACGCCGTCGCCCCGCAGGGGACCGCCTTCACGGAGCGGCACGCCGCCCTCCTGAAGCGCTTCACCGACAAGGTGGTGATCTGCTTCGACGCCGACCGCGCCGGGCAGAAGGCCGCCTTCGGCAGCGCCGAGATCCTGATCGAGACCGGGATCGACGTCCGCATCGCCACGATGCCCCCCGGGGACGACCCGGACAGCCTCCTGCGCCGGGGCGGGGCGGCGGTCCTCCGACCGATCCTCGACGCCGCGCCCGACTACGTCCACCACACCCTCACCGTCGCCTGCCGGGAGCAGGACGTCACCACCTCCCGGGGCCGGGGCCTCGTCGCGGAGCGGATGGCCGCCGTCGTCGCGAAGCTGCCGAACGTGATCGACCGGGAACGGACCGCCCTGGAGGTCGCCACCCGCCTCGGCGTCCCCCTCCCCGCCTTCCAGCAGGAAGTGACCAAGGCGGAGAAGAAGGCGGCGGCCACCCCGCAAGCACGCTTCCAAGACCCACCCGAGGAGGCCGACCTCACCGCCGGTCCCGCTGACGAGGCCGAAGCCCCCTCCCCCGCCCCCCCCTACCGGGGCGATCCGAAGATCGAGAGCCTCCTGGCCCTCGCCCTCCATCATCCCGACCTGGTCCCCGCGATCCAGCGCGGCCTCCATCCCGACGCCATCGCCGCCCTCGACGGCTCGGCCCTCCTGCTGAACCTCCTGACCCGCCACGGCGACGGGGCGTGGGAGGACGAGGCCGATTTCATGGAAAGCCTCCCGGAACCGGAGCGGAACGCCGTCGCCCGCCTCCTTCTTTCCCCCCCGGTCCTCGACGGGGAGGTGACCCCGGACCAGTTGGCCCAGGACGTCATGGCGATGATCACCCGGGAGGCCACGCAACGCCGGATCAAGCGCCTGGAACAGGAAATTAAGTCGGGAATCCTTTCCCCGGAAGAACTTATGTCAAAATCGAGCGAGCTACTTGACTTGAAACGGAACGGCTCTTAGACTTTCAAGCTCTCCTTTTCCCCCCTAAACCCTTTTCCTAAGTCCCGGTCTCCGTTCAGGTTCCGATCACGCATCCCCCCCTCCCCCTATGCCCAAAGCAGGTAAGTCCACGAAAAAGCCCTTCCCGGCCCCTTCCAAAAAGGTCCCTTCCAAAACCGCCAAGCCCGCGGCGAAACCGACGACGAAGCCTGCCAAAGCGAAGCCCTCCGCCTCCGCTCCCAAGGCCAAGACAGAAAAGGAGAAGGAGAAGGAGAAGGCGAAGAAGCCTGCCGCCCCCACCAAGGCCGCCGCTCCCGCGAAAGCGGTCGATGCGAAGGCCAAGACGAAGGCCCCCGCTCCCGCCGCAGCGGCCCCGAAGAAGGACGCCCCGCCCCGGGAAGACGCCGCCGCCCGCGCCGCCGCCGGGGGGGCCCTCTCCCTCGACGAGCGGGACGCCAACAGCAAGCTTTCCGCCATCTGGGCCCAGCATCCCGAGAGGCAGGACCGCCTCCGCGAACTCGTCAAGTTGGCCAAGGAGCAGGGTTACCTGACCTTCGACGACCTCAACGACGGCCTCCCCGAGGGGATCGGCCCCGACGAGATCGACGCCATCCTCGTCTTCCTCCGCAACCTGGAAATCAACGTCATCGACAGCTCCGAGGTCGATAACCTGAAGCAGGCCGCCCCCGCCGAGGAGGAGGCCGTCGAGGAGGACAAGGAAGCGAAGCTCGACATCCTCGACGACCCCGTCCGGATGTACCTGAAGCAGATGGGCCAGGTCCCCCTGCTGACCCGGGAACAGGAAGTCGAAATCTCCAAGCGAATCGAGGACGCCGAGTTGATGGTGCAGAAGAGCCTCAACCGCCTCGGCTTCATCGCCCGCGAGTACCTGAACCTGGCGCACAAGCTGGAGCAAGGCCGGGAACGGTTCGACCGCGTCATCCAGGACAAGAAGATCGAGGGACGCGAGAAGTACATGCGCTCCCTGAAGGGCCTCACCCGCAGCGTCGAGACCGCCTCGGAGAAGCTCGACGCCCTCTACGCGAAGCTCGCCAAGGCCGGGACCGGCGCGAAGGCCGCCGCCCTCCAGAAGGAGTACGACAAGCAGCAGGCCGCCCTGGAACGCCTCTTCACGAAGTTTTTCTACAAGCAGAAGGTCATCGAGGACTTCGCCGCCGTCAGCGACGCCCACTTCCAGCGCCTGGAAGAGATCGAGGCGGAACGGGTCCAGCTGGAGAAAAGTAAGTCCCGCAGCAAGGAGACCGTCGCCCGCCTCGCCGACCTCTCCCAGCAGGTGGCCGACATCGAGTCGCAGGCCCGCCTCTCCCTCGCCGTCTACCGCAAGGAGCACCTGGAGATGAAGGACTGGCTCCGCAAGGCCCTCCGCGCGAAGACCGAGATGGTCGAGGCCAACCTCCGCCTCGTCATCTCCATCGCGAAGAAGTACACCAACCGCGGCCTCTCCTTCCTCGACCTGATCCAGGAGGGGAACATGGGCCTCATGAAGGCGGTCGAGAAATTCGAATACCGCCGCGGGTACAAGT
>CAISZB010000527.1 GCA_903889845.1 uncultured Verrucomicrobium sp.
TGGCCTTTAGTCGTGGATGCTCTCTCCCGTTGGCATACGCTGACGGGGAGGTTCAAGGAGACTGCCTGCGCGATAGCGCAATGACCACAAGGGGAAACAAACTGGCAGGGCCGGGAGGCAACCGAAGCCCGCTCCTTGGCGATAAAGCGGATGGCCTCCAGCTGTACAGGTAAGCGCAAAGCGCGATTCTACCCTGCCCCGAAGGGGTCCCCCGCCTCTTCGCGACCCCTTTACCATGGCGTCTGATTCTACAACCCTTCCAACTGCTTCAACTGTTCCGCCAACCGCTCCTTATTCCCCTTGAGCGTATCGAGGAGAGCGCGCCATTCGGCGACTTTCTCGGCCGGGGCGCGGCTGACGACTTCGGTGTTCGCGAGCTTGTTCTCCGTGAGGGAGAGGTCTTTCTCGGTCTTCGCCAGTTCCTTGCCGATCCGGGCCTTCTCGGCCTCGGGATCGATCAGCCCGGCGAGGGGGAGGCACAGCTCCCCGAGCGGCGTGAGGATCGAGGGAGTCCGCTCCGGCGCAGCGGCGACGACTTCGATCTTCTCGGCGTTGAGGAGGGTCTCCAATTCGCGATGGACGGAGGTGACTCCGGGCTCGGCTTTCGCGAGGAGGAAGGAAATCTTCTTGTTCGAGGGAAGGCCGAACTGGCTGCGGAGGCTGCGGCCCTTGTCGGCGGTCTCATAGGCGGCAGTCGCCAGAGCGGGAGTCGCACCGTTCGGAGTCATGCTCTTCTTGGGCCATGACACAAACTGGATCGTCTCCTTGCCGAAGCCGAGGTTGAGCCACAGCTCCTCCGTGAGGAACGGCATGTAGGGATGGAGGAGCCGGAGGACGTGGTTCAGCACATAATCGGTCGCGGCCAGCGTCCCGGCGCGGGTCGGCGAGGCGGGGTCCATGAAATCGACCTTGGCCGCCTCGATGAAGCGGGCGCAAAAGTCGTTCCACACGAAATCGTAGAGCGACGAGGCGGCAATACTGAACTCGTAGGCATCGAGCGCCGCATTGACCTTCACCAACACGGCGGCGAGTTCCTCCAGCAACGCGGCGGCAAACGGCGAAAGCGCGTGCTTCGCCGGATCGGCCCCCGGATCGATCTCCCCCTGCATCGCGCGGAAGCGGCAGGCGTTCCAGAGTTTGTTGCCGAAGTTGCGGCCTTCCTCGATCTGCTTTTCATCGAAGCGGATGTCCTGGCCCTGGGGCGCGATCCGCATGAGGCCGAAGCGCACGCCGTCGGCCCCGTACTTGGCGATGAGGTCGAGGGGGTCGGGGGAGTTGCCGAGGGACTTCGACATCTTCCGCCCCTGCCGGTCGCGGATCAGGCCGGTGAAGTAGACGACCTGGAAGGGGATGTGCCGGTCGATCGCGTCGCCCTCGCCGGGGAGGAATTCGAGGCCCGCCACGATCATCCGGGCGACCCACAGGAAGATGATGTCGGGACCCGTGACGAGGATGTTCGTCGGGTAGAACTTCTTCCGTGTCGGCGCGTCCATCGTCTCGTAGGCCCAGAGCCACGAGGAGAACCAGGTGTCGAGGGTGTCGGGGTCCTGTTCCCAACCCGCGCCGGGGCTCTCCACCTGGCAGCGGGGTTCCTCGCCCGTCTTGTACCAGACGGGGATGCGGTGCCCCCACCAGACCTGCCGGGAGATGCACCACGGCTGGATGTTCTCCAGCCAATGGTTGTAGACCTTCACCCAATGGTCGGGGAAGAAGCGGATGAGGCCTTCGCGGACGACGCGGAGGGCGGCGTCGGTCTGCGGGTAGTCGAGGAACCATTGTTCGGAGAGGCGCGGCTCGATGGGCACATCGGCTCGTTCGCTGAAGCCGACGGTGTTTTGGTAATCCTCCTCCTTGTCGAGGAGGCCCCGCTCCGCAAGAAGGGCGGCGGCCTTCGTGCGCGCCTCAAAACGGTCGAGGCCGTGCAGCTCCGGCACCTCGGGGCAGGCGATCTTCCCCTCGGGGGTGAGGATGTCGCGGACGGGGAGGCCGTGCCGGGTGCCGATTTCCCAGTCGGCCTTGTCGTGCGCCGGGGTCACCTTCAGGACGCCGGTGCCGAACTTCGGATCGATGTGGGCATCGCCGACGATGGGGAGGGCCTCCCGCGGGAAGGGCCGGTAGGCGGTCTTCCCCACGAGGGCGGCGTAGCGCGGGTCGTCGGGGTGGACGGCCAGGGCGGTGTCGCCCGGGATCGTCTCGGGCCGCGTCGTGGCCACGGTGAGGAAGGTGCCGGGCGTCTCCACGAGTTCGTAGCGGACGTGGTAGAGCTTGCTCTTCTGCGGCTTCGGGATCACCTCCTCGTCGGAGATCGCGGTGAGGGAGCCGGGGCACCAGTTCACCATCCGCTTCCCGCGCCGGATGAGGCCCTTCTTGTAGAGGGCGACGAAGACCTCCTGGACGGCGCGGGTGTACCCGGCGTCGAGGGTGAAGCGCTCTCGCTCCCAATCGCACGAGACGCCGATCTTCTTCAACTGCGCGATGATCGTCCCGCCCTTGCTCTCCTTCCATTCCCAGACGCGGGAGAGGAACTTCTCCCGGCCCAGGTCGTGCCGGGTCAGCTTCTCCTCCTTGCGGAGGTGCTTCTCCACGACGGTCTGGGTGGCCAGGCCCGCGTGGTCCGTCCCCGGCAGCCAGAGGACTTCCTTCCCCTCCATCCGGGCCTTGCGACAGAGGACGTCCTGGATCGTGTTGTTCAGCACGTGGCCCAGGTGGAGGATGCCGGTGATGTTCGGCGGCGGGATGACGATGGAGTAACCCTCCTTCGGCGAGGCGGGATCGGCGTGGTAGTAGCCCTTCTCCAGCCAATCGGCATAGAGGCGGTCCTGGATGAGGCCGGGTTCGTAGGCTTTGGCGAGTTCGGGCATAGGGTTTGGGAAAAGTGAAGGATCAGGATAGGAAAGCCCCCGCCCCGGTTGCGAGTCATTTTAGTTGCGACCCGCGCCGACCTCGGCGAAAGTCTCCCCCGCCATGAGCGAAGGGAAAGAGATTCCAGGGGCCGCCTCGCCGAAACCGCAACAGCCGCAGCAGCCGCAACAGCCGCCGCAAACGCCCAAGCCGCTGACGACGGTCTTCGATCCCGAACCGGCCTCCCCGCTCCTCTCCCGCCTCGCCCCCCCCGGCGGACAGGGCGGCCTCTGGTTCTGGGGCGGCCTCTGCTCCCTCCTCGCCGTCGCCGCCCTCCTCTTCCACACCCGCCTCACGAAGCAGGAGCAGGCCGGGCGGGAGACGGAAGAACAGCTCCAAATCTTCGTCGCGGAAAACCAGAAGCTTCGAGCCGAGGTCGACCGCCTCCAGACGGAGCTGGCCCACGAGGGGTCCCTCCTCCGCAACCGCGAGCAGATCCTCCGGGAGACGACGGAGTCCCCCAGGTCGTCCAGGCCCAGGCCGACCAGGCCGACAAGGCGGCGGCGGCGCGGCGGCAGACGTGCCAGGCCCTCCGCGACGCCCTCGACAAGGCGATCCCGAACGATCCCGACATCCAGATCGTGGCCGATCTCAAGGACTCAAAGGACCCGCAGCCGAAGGTCGTCGTCCGCCTCGGCACCGGCCTCCTCTTCGAGCCGGGGGAGACGGTCCCGAACGCGAAGGGAGCGGCCCTTCTCAAGACCGTGGCCGCCGCGATCGCGGCCCAGGCGGCGCAGAAGCTCCCCGCCGCCGTCGCCGTCGAGGCCCACTTCGACGCCACCCCCCTGAAAACGACGAACGCCTGGGACCTGACCGGCAGCCGCGCCGGGGCCGTCGTGAAGGCCCTGACCGACAACGCCCCTTCCCTGGCCGCGCTGAAGATCGCCGCCCAGGGCTACGCCGACACCCGCCCCCTGGTCCCGAACGACGGCCCCGACCACGCAAAGAACCGGCGCGTGGAGATCGTGCTGACGGTGGGGGATTAGAGTTCGTTGCTATTTGAGGGTTCCCGTCCAATCGATCACCGCCGAGAGGATCCGCCGCTCTCGCAGTGCGGCATAGGCCTCGGGGGCCTGTTTCCAGGGGAAAACCTTTTCGACGAAGTCACTCGACTTCAGGCGTCCCGCCCGGATGTGCTCGACGACGCGTTGGCGTTCTTCCACGCCGCGGTCCCGGGGTGTGATGAAGGTGGCCGCCTCACCGGGAAAACACCCGTCGGGCTTCCAGGGGAAGGGTTCGAGGTAGTTCGCCTGGAAGACGAGCCGGGGCCAGTCGCCGCCGTAGAAGAGGATCGGCTCCACGATGTATTCCTTGGAGTAATTCTGCGGCTTCCGGCGCAGGAGCTGGAAGGCCATTTCGGCTCCCGGCGTGCTGCCGGAGGCCTCGACGACGATGTCGGCCCCACCGTTGCAGAGGGTCTTGATCCGGTCGACAGCGTTCGGTTCCTTGGGCGAAAGGGCGAAGGCGGCTCCGTTGCGGAGGGCCCGCTCCAGCCGTCCGGCTTCGAGGTCGACGACGATCACGCGGCAGCCGTGGATGGCCAGCCACTTGGCCGAAAAGGAACCGATGAGGCCCTGGCCGATCACCACCGCCGTTTCGCCCGCCTTCGGAGCGGCGGTCTCGACGCCGCGCAGGCTGATTGCGGCGAGGTCGGTCATGACGTAGTCGAGGGGATCGGCGTTGTCGGGGAGCCGCACCGGGCGGTCTTCCCCCTGCGTGGGGACGACCTTGAGGCTGGCGTGGGCTCCGTAGAGGGTCTGAGTTCCGGCGAACGGAGAGACGTTCCGGGAGTTGACGAGATCGCCGACGCGCCATCCGGTGACTTCCGCACCGACGGAAACGACCCGGGCCACCGAGCTGTAGCCGGGGATGAAGGGGAACTTGCCCTGCGCCCCGTAGTGGCCAGCCAACATCCTCAATTCGGTTCCTGGGGAGATGGTGGAGTAGAGCGTCTCGCAGACCAGTTCGGTGGGGCCGCATTCCTTCAGTGTTGCGGTGCCGACCGATACTTTGTTGATATCATCGAAGAGAACGACGTTCGCACTGGTTGCCATGGTTGTTATCTTAATTCTTCCGGCCCCGTTCCGACAACGGCCACTAATCGGCTATTTCTTCCATTATTCGGTTGTTTTGATAAAATCAGGGGCGTATGCCGCCCCAACGTGCATCTGTTGAAAATCCGATCCAAAAACTTCTCGAAGAGCCATTGCGATTCGTCTGCGGTTGGGGAGGGTCCGTTTCGGGTTATTTCCCGATGCATCATCATCCGGTGATCGAATTGGTCTATCATCCTCAGGGAAGCGGGATCACGACGCTGAGCGATGGGAGGAGGATCACATTCGAACCCCATGGAACGGTGATTTACCCCGCCCTGGTGCGGCATGAGCAGAGGATGAACGAGCTGGGAAAGGACATCTGCATTCATGTGGCGGCGCCCTCTCCCGACCTGTTCCCGGAAGCTTTGTATATTCCTCCCGGCAACGCAGGGGATCGAAGGGGCGATCGCTATGTGAGGAGCGAATTTCTTCAACTCTCTCAAGTCCGCCTCGATGCAGGGCGCCGCGTCGAACTCGATTTGCGGGTCACGGCACTCGTCGCCCGCTTGCTCCAGTTGAACCGCTTGGTGGCGGAAGAGGCTCCTCAGGCTTCTTCGGAACTTCATCTGGAGCGGGCCCGCCGGTTTATCCGCGAGAATTATGCGAGGATCTCCTGCGTGGAAGAGATCGCCGCCCATGTCGGCGTGAGTGAGGACTATCTGCGACACTTATTCGCGGAACGCGGCGGGACCAGCCTCAACCGTCTCCTCGGTCAAACCCGGATCGAGCGGGCGAAGGAGCTGCTGATTCATTCCCGGCTTCCGATCAAGGAGATTGCGTCCCTCTCCGGCTTCAAGACGGAGCGGTATCTCTCGACCTGTTTTAAAAGAGAAAGCCGCGTCAGTCCGGGAGCCTTTCGGCGAAAGTTTTCGGGAGTAGCCTAGACCCAGCGTTAAATTAAATCGCTAACACGACCTAATACCAAGTCACCTTGAGTCAGCCCGATAAAAGGGCTCCTCGATCCCGGAGGGATCGAAGCCGGTAGCCGGTGGTCGAGCGCGGGAGCGCGAGCACCACCGGTAACGCACCCATAAAGATTGCGCCCCGCATGGGATGCTTTTTCCCGGCACGCTCTCGCCGGGGCGCACTTCGGAAACAGGCCGTCAA
>CAISZB010000528.1 GCA_903889845.1 uncultured Verrucomicrobium sp.
GGGGCCTCCTGATGGACGCCGACGAGGTAAGTCCCGGCACCGGAGGTTCGCCGCGCCAGCACGATATGCGCCGGGATGCCGCTCGCCAATCCGATCACGTTCGGCACGCCCCCGTAGCTGCCGAAGTCGATGTTGCCCTGCGCCAACGCCTCGTTCTGGGCCGGACCGGTCCCCACGTAGAAGACCTCCTCGATCTTCGGCCCGCCCTGCCCTTCCGCGCCGAATTCCTTCTCCCAATACCCCAGATGGGAGGCGAGGGAGACCAACCCCGTCCCCGTCGGCTTGCCGCCCGCCGCCTTCACGTTGGTGCCGCCGACTTCCCCGAAGCGGATCGTCGCGGGCACCTCCTCGGTCAACACCGTTCCGGCGCAGCCGAACAAGGCGGCAAAAAGAAAGACCGTATGGAAAAGAGAAGCAGGTTTCATCGGTGAGTGAGGTGGGAGGTTGCGGCCCCTTCCTTCAGCGCCTTCCCGAAGGAAGGCCAAGGTTCGGGCAAAAGCGGCTTGCGGCAGCCTCGCTGTCGTAAGCCGTTAAAGTAAGGGTTTGACTCATTTCAAAAACAGTTTATACAATATTATTCTAGTTATTCTATAGGATAAATGTCAATATCTGAATCGCGAGCTAAAGCCAAAAAAGGAAAACCACTGAATTTCAGCCTCTAAGATTTTCACCCAACCCCCAACCCCAGGAGAACCACCCATGAGCCAAGAAACGATCACAGCCCCGGACCCCACAACAGGAAACAGCGCAGGCTGGCGCGAATTGTGGCTGAAGGAGGACTGGTGGGCCGTCTGGATCGGCCTCGCCTTCACCGTCGCCGCCTACCTCCTCTTTTCTGCCGGATCGGGCAGCCTCGGCTGGATCGCCGTCGCCCCGACGAAGTGGTCGACCTTCCCCCAGCTCCTCGACCAACTCGGCAAGAACGCCGGGCGCTACGTCGCGGAGTTCGCCCTCTTCGCCGTCCTCTTCGGCGGCGCGGCGAAGGTCCTCGGCTACCGCCTCCGGGCCTTCCTCCCCTCGTTCCTCCTCGTCTACCTCCTCTCCTTCCTCGTCTTCGCGGCGGGGGCCTGGGACCAGGCCAGCAAATACAGCATCGAGCCCCCCCTCCTCGCCCTCCTCATCGGCCTCTTCCTCTCGAACGTCGTCGGCCTGCCGAAGTGGCTCGACGCCGGATTCCGGGTCGAATTCTATGTGAAGACCGGCATCGTCCTCCTCGGCGCTGGCCTCCCCTTCACCCTCATCCTGTGGGCGGGGCCGACGGCGCTGCTCCAGGCCTCGATCGTCTCCCTGGCGACGTTCTTCACCATCTACCTCGTCGGCCGGAAACTGGGCATCGACCAAAAGCTGGCGGCAATCCTCGGCGCAGGTGGCGCGGTCTGCGGCGTCTCCGCCGCCATCGCCGTCTCCGGCGCGGTTAGGGCAAAGAAGGAGCAGCCCCCCATCGCCATCACCCTCGTCGTCCTTTGGGCCATCGTCCTCATCTTCGCCCTCCCCTTCGTCGCAAAGGCACTCCACCTCCCCACCGGCACCGCGGGCGCCTGGATCGGCACCTCGGAGTTCGCCGATGCGGCGGGCTTCGCCGCCGTCCAGTCCTACGGGAACCTCGTCGCCCAGGCCGCGCCCGACGGCACGATTTCCGGGACCCCGGAGCAGGCCGTCTGGGCCTACACCCTCATCAAGGTCATCGGCCGCGACGTCTGGATCGGGATCTGGGCCTTCGTCCTTTCCATCGTCTCCATCTTCTGGTGGGAGCGCGACGAGTCGGGCCGCCGCCCGGAGGCCGGGCAGATTTGGTGGCGCTTCCCGAAGTTCGTCATCGGCTTCCTCCTCGCCTCCCTGCTCGTCACCTTCGCCGCGAAGGGCTTCTCCCTCGGCGACTTCAACAAGGTGGTGAAGCCCGGGCTCGTCGCCCCGCTCATCGGCCTCCGCGTCTGGGCCTTCACGTTCAGCTTCCTCTCCATCGGCCTCACCACGCGCTTCCGCGACCTCGCCCCGGCGGGCGGGAGACCGTTCTGGGCCTTCACGGCGGGCGTCGTCGTCAACCTGATCCTCGGCTTCCTCCTCTCCGTCGTCGTCTTCGGCGAGTATTGGGCCAAGCTGAGCCACTAAAGACCGCCATGCCAGCCCTGACCCCGTCCCCAGTCCTGACGAGTGCCTCCGTCGCTCTCCCCCGCTGCGGGAACTGCGTCCACTTCGCGAACGCCCCCGCCGCGATGGAGGCGGCCCTGCCTGGTCTCGCGACGATGGGGTCGGGCTTCGGCTCCGTCCGGGCGCAGGACGGCCTCTGCGCCCTGCACGGCTACTACCTGGCCGCCTGGGACCGGTGCGCCCGTTTCGATTCCAAGCAGGAAGGAGCACCCCGATGAGCCAGCCCAGCCGCGCCACCGAAGTCGCCGAGACCGCCTCGTTCCGAAAGGCGGCGGTCGAGCCCTCCGCCTCCGGTCCCGAGGCGGGAACCATCCCCTCCTACTCCGAATACGTCCCCGGCCTCCTCTCCTCCTACGTCCGGGCCGGTGGCCTGAACAACCGGGACGCCCACAACATGCCCTCGACGCGGGCCGTCGGGCAGATTTGCGAAGAACTGCTCCAGCTCCTCTTCCCCGGCTTCCACGACGAGGACGCCGTCCACCACGGCACCCTCGCCGAATTGACGGAGGAACGCCTCTCCCGCGTCGCCCGCCGCCTGGAAGACCAGGTCCGGAAAAGCGTCCGGATCGGCAACCCGAGCAAACCGACCGGCAAGACCCCGCCCATCCTCCGCCGCTTCTGCCGCTCCCTGCCGGAGATCCGCGAACTCCTCCGCACCGACATCGAGGCCGCCTACGAGGGCGACCCCGCCACGCGCCACCGGGAGGAGATCCTCCTCGCCTATCCCGGCATCGAGGCCATCGCCATCCAGCGGTTGGCCCACGTCCTCTACGACGCGGGGGCACCGATCATCCCGCGCATGATGACCGAATGGGCGCACCGCCGCACCGGCATCGACATCCATCCGGGCGCGAAGATCGGCTCCCACTTCTTCATCGACCACGGCACCGGCGTCGTCGTCGGGGAAACGTGCCGGATCGGGCAGCGGGTGAAGCTCTACCACGGCGTCACCCTCGGCGCGCGCAGCTTCGAGAAAGACGAGACCGGCCAGATCGTGAAGGGCGGCAAGCGCCACCCCGACGTCGAGGACAACGTGACCATCTACCCGAACTCGACCATCCTCGGCGGGGAGACCGTGATCGGAAAAAACTCGACCATCGGAGCGAACGTCTTCCTCCTCCAGAGCATCCCGCCGGACTCCCTCGTCGTCTACGAGGAGAAGCAACTCGCGATCCTCGACAAGAAGGCAAGACAGACGAAAGGGAAGTCCGCCGCGCCCGATTGGTCGATCTGAAGAAGGTCACTCCTACTTTTTCAGTATATTTGTATATTATTAACAATCAAGGGGTTGCCTAAAAATAATTCTTGCGTGGAGCGGATTTTCTCTCTATCGATCTCCACCTACCTCCGGTAGACCCGAGCCTTCCAGGGCAGGGTACTTTTCGAACGGCAGAGCCGATCCCGCATGGGAACGCCTGCGCTTGCAACCTAAACGAAAGTACCTTTGTCCATGAGCCACGCCCCGAACGCAGCCGAGCCCGCGCCCGTCCCTCTCAGCCTGAGCGCCGCCGCCGCCCGCAACCTCGCCACCGCCACGGTGACCGTGCCGCAGAACGCGGCCCGCACGCCCCGCTGGCTCCACCGCCTCCTCCCCTGGGTCAACGTCGACGGCGGCGTCTACCGCGTCAACCGCCGGAAGACCCTCGTCCAGAAACACGGCCTGATCCGAACCGCCGTCTCCGGCTCCAAGGGCATTGTCGAAGCCGCCAGCCTCGCGGCGATCCCCGCCTTCTCCACCCTCGGCAGCGGGTCCCTCGAAACCGTCGCCTCCCTCTTCACCAGCCAGACCTTTGCCTCCGGGGCCGCCATCACGGCCGAAGGCGACGGAAACGGCAAGCTCGTCGTCGTCGCTTCCGGGAAGCTCGAACTCTCCGTGAAGGAAGCCCACGGCGGGCGCCTCCGCCAGAACCTCTTCGGCCCGGGCAACTTCTTCGGTGCCGAGACCCTTTTCGAAAAGGAAGCCTCCTTCCCCGCCCTTCCTGCTGTTAAGGCCGTCACCGCCTCGACCGTCCTGACCCTCGACAAGGCGAAGCTCGAAAAACTCCTCAAGGCCGAGCCTGCGATCCGCAAGGCCATCGACACGGCCATCGAAGGCCGCAAGGCCGCCCTCGCCCGCTCCAACGAGCAGGGCGAAAGCGTCGTCGATCTCCTCACCGTCCACGGCGGCGAGCCGAAGCTCCCCACGACCTTCGTCGACTACGAGGAGGATTCCCGCGAATACCACCTCAACACGATCCAGACCGTCCTGCGCACCCACACCCGCGTCACCGACCTCTACAGCAACAAATTCGACCAGCTCCGCGAGCAGGTCCGCCTCACCGTCGAGTCGGTCAACGAATGGGAAGAGTGGGAACTCCTGAACAACCCCGACTTCGGCCTCCTCGCCGAGGTCGCCCCCTCCCAGCGGATCGTCACCCGCAGCGGCGCGCCGACCCCCGACGACCTCGACGAACTCCTCTCCCTCGTCTGGAAAAAGCCCGCGTTCTTCCTCGCCCACCCGAAGGCCATCGCCGCCTTCGGCCGCGAGTGCACGCGCCGGGGTGTCCCCCCGCCGACGACGAGCCTCTTCGGTTCCCCCTTCCTCACGTGGCGCGGCGTCCCGCTGGTCCCGAGCGACAAGCTTCTCATCGACGGCCGCTCCAGCGTCGCCGACGGCCTCGGCACGACCAGCATCCTCCTCCTCCGCGTCGGCGAAGGGGAACAGGGCGTCGTCGGCCTCCAGAAAGTCGGCGTCCCCGGCGAGGTCGAGCCCGGCCTCTCCGTCCGCTACATGGGAACCGACGAGCATTCCGTCGCCTCCCACCTCGTCACCCGGTACTTCTCCGCTTCCGTCCTGACGGAGGATGCCATCGCGCGCCTCGATAACGTCCAGGTGGGCCGGTACCATGACTACGTCTAACGGCGTCGTCCTGCCGGGCTTGGATTTGAGTCCCCTTCCCTCCCCCTCCCTCCCCGCAGCCCCGGCTGTGGCGGGGGACGGCGGGGAAGGGTACGACACCGCCCTCGTTGCAAAGTTGGCCGCGCAGGTCTTCGCCGACCTCGCCCCAGGCCTGGGCGGCACCGGCGCGGAGGCCCTGGCCTTCCCGCGCCCCGGCACCTGCCTCAACCTCGCGCCGACGGCGGTCCCCGTGGCAGAAGGGCTTAGTCCCTATCCCCCCGGCGCCGCCGAGGTCACCGGGCCGATCCATCCGACGACCTCCCCGGCCACCCCTTCGACTCCGGCCTCTCCCTCCGAGAGCCGCATCGATTCCGTCTACGACCTGTCCGACACCCACCTCTACGGCGACGCCGATCCCCTCGCGGGCGGCCTCGTCGCCTTCCCCTTCGGCGGGGAGACGCTCCGCCCGAACGCAGGCGCCAGCCATCCCGACTACTACTTCCTCCCCGCGGAGAGCGGGGAAAGCGTCCTCCGGGAGATCCCCGGCACGCCGACCGTCTTCGACGTGGAACGGTATCGCAAGGACTTCCCCGCCCTCCACCAGCGGGTGAACGGCCATCCCCTCGTCTGGCTCGACAACGCCGCGACCACGCACAAGCCGCAGCAGGTCATCGACGCGATTTCGCGCTACTACGCCACCGACAACTCGAACATCCACCGCGCCGCCCACGCCCTCGCCGCCCGTTCCACCGACCTCTACGAAGGGGCCCGGGAAAAGGTCCGCAAATTCCTCGGCGCCGCCGACGCGAAGGAGATCATCTTCGTCCGGGGCACCACCGAGGCGATCAACCTCGTCGCGAACACCTACGGCCGGAAAAACATCGGGGCGGGGGACGAGATCGTCGTCTCCCACATCGAGCACCACGCCAACATCGTCCCCTGGCAACTCCTGGCCCAGGCCACCGGGGCCGTCCTCCGCGTCATCCCCGTGAACGACCGGGGGGAACTCCTCCTCGACCAATTCGCCGCCCTCCTCGGGCCGAAGACGAAACTCGTCTCCGTCACCCAGGTCGCCAACGCGCTCGGCACGGTGAATCCCATCGAGCAGATCACCCCCATCGCCCACGGCTACGGCATCCCCGTCCTCGTCGATGGCGCCCAGTCGACCCCCCACATGCCGGTCAACGTCCAGGCCCTCGGGGCCGACTTCTTCGTCTTCTCGGGACACAAGATTTTCGGACCGACGGGCATCGGCATCCTCTACGGCAAGGCGGCCCTGCTCGAACAGATGCCCCCGTGGCAGGGCGGCGGCAACATGATCGCCGACGTGACCTTCGAGAAAACCCTCTTCCAGGGCATCCCGAACAAGTTCGAAGCCGGGACCGGCAATATCGCCGACGTCGTCGGCCTCGGCGCGACCGTCGATTACCTCATGGCCATCGGCATGCCCGCCATCGCGGCCTACGAGCACGAATTGCTCCTCTACGCCACCGAGGCGATGGCGACCGTCCCCGGCCTCCGCCCCATCGGCACC
>CAISZB010000529.1 GCA_903889845.1 uncultured Verrucomicrobium sp.
CCGCGCCGTATCAGAGCAGGGAGGCGTTGGAGGGCGGCACGCCCTCCATTCGTTCAAACGCGCGGATCGCCTCCACCTGTACAGGGAAGCGAAGCGATTGTCCCCGGTCCCGAAGGGCTGTACCCTCCTCCGCGTCCCCTTCCCACAATACGGGTTCCAACGCCTCCCAGCCATCGTCGATGGATTATGGCCGAAGTGGTTGAGAAAAGAACAAGCTAGGGATGAGTTGTTCCATCCTTCTGTGCTTTTTGAATCAGCGCTGCGACCTCGGGATGCCCTTCTTTCAGAGCAATTTCAATTGGGGTCCATCCATGCGGACTCGATTGATTTGGGTCCGCGCCATGCGCAAGTAAAAGAGCAACAACGTCTGCATGACCATTCATTGCAGCCCAGAACAAAGGCGTGTTTCCTCCTCCTTCTACCCAATTCACTTTGGCACCCAAGGAAAGGAGTTTTTCCACGGTCTCCAGATGCCCATCTCTCGATGCAACCGTTAGCGGAGTCCAAGCATCGTTTGCGTGGCAATCGACGTCCACCCCTTGCTCGACCAATGCAACAACTCGGCCTAAGTCTCCCTTCCAGGCGGCATCGACTAGTTTGCTCTCATTTTCGGATGAACGGTACCACCACACCAAAAAGAAAGCCGAAACGCAGCACCCAGCAATTAAAAGCAATTTATTTTTCAACGGTAAAAAGAGCTTTCTGCAGTCCAGCCTCAAAGCCTTCTCGTGCTCGGGCGTAGATTACGCCAAATACGGATTCCCCCGCCTCTCCTCCCCGATCGTCGTCGATGGCCCGTGGCCGGGGTAGACCCGGACGTCATCGGGGAGCGGGAGCAGGTGCTTCTTGATGCCCGAAATCAGGCTTTTCTGGGACCCCCCGGGCAGGTCCCACCGCCCCACACCTCCGGCGAAGAGAATGTCTCCCCCCAGGATTTGCCCTGCGGCGGGCTCATAGAAAGCGACGCTCCCGGGGCTGTGGCCGGGGATATGGAAGAGGGTAAAAGACCGCTCCCCCAAGGTCCAAGGCATCGCCCCCTGCGCCGGAACGGGCAGATCGGTCAAGGTCCGGACAAGCGGGAACCGCGCGCCGATGCCGAACATGGAGAGGTAGTCGATGTTCTCCGCCAAGATGCGGTCGGCCGGGTGGAGGTAGACGGGGCAGTTGTGCTCTTTCTCAATGAGCCCCGCATCCCAGATGTGGTCGAAGTGGCCGTGGGTGAGGACGAGGGCCTCGATCTTCCAGCCTCGTTCCCGGGCCTCGTCGGCCAGGCCCTCGGGGGCGTCGAAGACGATCCAGCTCCCCTTTTCCTTTCCGGGGAGGAGGTAGGCGTTGGTTTCGAGGCTGCCGCCGGTGAAGAGGAGGGGAGAGGTCATGGGGGAGGAATGCGGGCGAGGTTGGAGGGGAGGCGGCTGATGGCGACCATCTCCGCATAGGTGGCGACGGCGTTGTCCCCGTACTCGGTCCCGGCGGGGAGGCGGTCGGCGGTGAAGAGGCCGAAGCGGGGAGCGTAGGTCCCCCACTCGTAGTTGTCGACCAGGGACCAGTGGAGGTAGCCGATGAGGGGGTGCCCCTCCCGACGCAGGTGGTTCACCATGCTGATGTGCTGGCGGAGGTAGCTGCTGCGCAGGAGGTTGTCCCGGCGACCGGTCTTCGGTGAGGGATGGCCCGCGATGGGGGGGGCTTGGCGGGTCGCCATGCCGTTCTCGGCGATGAGGATGGGGAGCTGGAAGTCGCGGAGGGTGCCGACGTAGAAGGCGAGGCCCTCCGGGAGGAGGTGCCAGTCCCACCACTTGCTGGTGATGCTGTTGAGGAAATGCTCGTGGGGCATCCGGTGCTGGAGGGCGACGTCGTCCCCCCAGTGGGGGGCGCGGAGGAAGTGGGCGATGAAGGGGTCGTAGTAGTCGATCGCGATGTAGTCGATCGGAGGGTCGGCGGGGAAGGCCTCGGCCTCCTCGTAGAGGACGTCGAGCAGGGGTTCCCAGAAGCGGTGGATCGATCCGGCCCAGGCCATGAGGTGATGGGCCTTCTTGAGGGCCTGCCCGATGGTGCGGCGGATGGGAGGCTGGATCGGAAGCTCGGCTGCGGAGAAGGCGGCGTCGAAGGCCCAGGCCTGCTTCCAGAGGTGGGAGAAGATCGCTTTTTTCTCGATCCCCCGGAAGGGGGCGAACATGAGGTGGAGCCACGCCTGGTCGGTCCAGAAGAGGTCGGTGCAGTAGTTGTTGAAGGTGACGAGGGGGGAGAGCGCTTCCGGGGCGAGTTCCTTGTAGAGATTCTTGATGAGGCGGCGGGCCCGGATATGGGCCTCCAGCATGTGGGCCAGGGCGGTGTAGGCGGGGCGCAGGCCCCAGTTCGGGCCGCTGGGGAAGAGGCCGAAGAGGTAGTGGCAGACGGCCAGCATGTTCGGCTCGTTGATCGTGATGAAGTAGCGGGGCGGGGCGGCCTGGTGCCGGTCCCGGAGGACGGGGAGGAGGTGGCGGAGCGTGGCCTCGACGTAGGCCAGGTAGAAGTCGATTGTCCGGCGATGGAGCCAGGCGTCCTGTCCCAGCCAGGCCGGGTGGGTGAAGTGGTGGAGGGTGAGGACCGGTTCCAGGCCGTTTTCCCGGGCCGAGGCGAGGATCGCGGCGTAGCGGTCGAGGGCGGCGGTGTCGAACGGGGGAGGAGAGACCTCGTCGATCTTCCGGTGGGGGAGGGGGGTCTCCGGGAGGTCGCGCAGGGGCTGGAGCAAATCAAAAAGGTCGCGCGGGGCGCCGGGCGCGGGGGTGCGCGCCTGCATCAGCCGGTCGAGAAAAGCCAGCCAATCCACCCGAAATTTGGCCCGGGTACGATCGGCGAGCGAGGCAC
>CAISZB010000530.1 GCA_903889845.1 uncultured Verrucomicrobium sp.
CTCTCCCGTTGGCATCTGCTGAGGGGAGGTTCAAGGAGGGGCGAACGCCCCTCTTTGGCGATAAAGCGGATGGCCTCCAGCTGTACAGGTAAGCGCGAAGCGCGATTCTACCCTGCCCCGAAGGGGCTGCCTTCCCCTTCGCGCCCCCCTAATCCAAAATGGTATGCCGCACCTTTAGCCTCTCATAGCACAGGACGAGGGCGACGCAGCTCAGCGGGATCGTGTAAAGAAGGCCGATGCCGAGGGGGAGGAGGAAGCCGACCGCGTTGGCGGCGGCCAGCAGGACCAGGAGCAAAAGCAGGGGGCCTTTCGCTCCCCGGGTCCGTTCCCCGCTTTGCCGCACGGCTCGCGCCAGGGCGGAAGGCCAATGCGCCGGATTCCGGAGGGGAGAAACGATCTCCCGCCAGGAGGCCTTTTCCCCCCGGATCAGGCGGAGGACGGCTCCGAGGAAGCCGACGCACAACGGCAGGGAGATCACGATGGAGAGGCTCTCCCGCCAGCCTCCCCACGCGGGGGTCGCCGCGGCGATTTCGGCGAGGTTGTCCATCGCGCGCATCGGATCGGCCAGGGCTTCCTCGTAGAAGGAAAGCATCTCCCCGCCGGCCACGCACAGGAAGTAGACCGCCTCCGGCAGCAGGGCCAGGCTGAGGAGCCAGCCGAGCTTCCAGAAATGGCTTCCCGTCAGGCGGCGCGCCTCGCGCAGGACTTCCCACGCGAAGCCGAGGGGGAGATGCTCCGCGTCGGGATTCATGCCGTTACTTCTCCAGCCGCACCGTCACGCGCACCGTCTGCGGGAAGTTCCGGGGCGGGCGGACGGTGGGGGGGAGGTCGAGGGGGACGTCGAAGGAGTAGGTGCCGGGGCGGCGGAGGCCGGCGAGGTTCACGGGGAGGGTCTTCACCGTCGGGCCGTAGAGGGTCGGCTTGTCCTTGATCCGGGCGGTCAGCGCGGCGGGGGAGACCGCGACCTCGGCCAGGTGCAGGCCCTTCTCCGCGCCGGCGAAGGAGGGGACGATGGTGAAGGGGCGGGTCTGGGCCTCGACGAGGGTCAGTTTGATCTGCTGCGGGAGGTAGCGGTCGATCTCCCAGCCGGGGGGCAGCTCCGAGGCCATGTGGGAGGTCAGAGCGATGGCGGCGGAACCGGCGTGGGCGTTCTGGAGGTCGACGGTGATCGAGAGGTGGCGGACGGCGTCGTCGATGTCGCGGCCGGGGACGATGTCCTCGTTGTTCGGCACGCGGAGGAAGACGTCGGCGCGGAGGGCCTGGGCCTGGGTGTCGGGGCCCGCGTCGATGTAGAGGTCGTCGGGGACGTTGGCGAAGTTGATCGGGGCCTGGACGACGCTGAGGTTGGTGACGCGGGCGGAGTGGATCGGTTTGTTCAGCCAATCGACCGTCGGCACGGCGACGAAGGCGATGAGGAGGGCCGCGGCCCACGCGCCGCGGGAGAGCCACCGGTCGGCCCGCGATTCCTGCCGCCGCTCGACGCGGAGGATCTCCCCGAGGAACCGGGCGAGGCCCTCCTCGTCGATCGAGGCGAGCTCGGAGAGGCGCCCCTGGCGGGCGTGGGAGACGACGCCGCGCTCCTCGGAGACGACGAGGACGTCGGCGTCGCACGACTCGCTCAGGCCCAGGGCGGCGAGGTGGCGCGTCCCCCATTCCTCGCGGACGGGGGTTTCCTGGGAGCCCTGGCTCAGCGGGAGGACGGCGCCGACGCGGACGATGCGGTCCCGGACGATGACGATGGCCCCGTCGTGCCGGGGGCATTCCGGGTTGAGGAGGGAGAGGAGGAGCGACTTCGTGACGAGGGCGTCGTATTCCTCGCCGCCGTTGAGGAAGGAATCGACGTCGTCCCCCTTCGGGAAGATGAGGATGGCGCCGAGGCGCTGCCGGGCCAGGTCGGCGAGGGCGGCGGAGAGGGCCGGGATCGGATTGTTCCCGCCGGTGGTCCGCTGCCCGAAGAGCCGCCGGAGGGTGGCCGTCTGCCAGGAGCGGCGGAGGTCGGGGAGGAAGTTGAGGACGACGAGGGCCGTCGTCGGGACGACGAGGGCGGTGACGAGGATCTGGGTGACGGGCAGGTCGAACTTCTGGACCGCGATGAAGGCGGCGGCGATGCCCAGGAGGATCAGCGCGAGCTGCCCCAGCCGGGGGTTGGAGAAGACCCACCCGAAGACCACCCGCAGGATGAGGGCGCAGAAGAGGATATCGACCAGGACGGCAACGGAGACCGAGCCGAGGAAATGGGTGAGGAGCGGGGCCAGCATCGGAGGATACTCCGGGTGCGGGGAGTTCTAGGGTCTGCCTAGGCCTTCGACCGGATGTCGAAGAGGGAGGAGACCGATTCCCCGTCGTGGACGCGGCGGATCGCCTCGCCGAGGAGGGCGGAGATGTCGAGGGCGGTGAGCTTGAAGCCGTCGATCTTCGCGGGGGGGACGCTGTTGGTGGTGATGAGTTCCTCGATGTCGGATTTCTTCAGGCGCTCGATGCCGATGTCGTTGAGGACGGCGTGGGAGACGCCGGCGAAGATCCGCTTCGCCCCGGCGGCCTTCAGCATCTTCGCGGCGGAGCAGAGGGTGCCCGCCGTCTCCGTGATGTCGTCGACCAGGAGGACATCCTTGTCTTTGACGTCGCCGACGATGAACTGGGCCTCGGTCTCCGTCGCGCTGATGCGCCGCTTCACGACGATGGCCAGGCCCGCGCCCAGCATCTGGGAGTAGGCGGAGGCCATCTTCATCCCGCCGACGTCGGGGGAGACGACGACGAGGTTCTCCAGCTTCTTGTCGGCCAGGTGCCGGTAGAAGATGGGGGCGGCGTAGAGGTGGTCGACGGGGATGTCGAAGAAGCCCTGGATCTGCTGGGCGTGGAGGTCCATGGTCAGGACGCGGTTCGTCCCGGCGGCGACGAGGAGGTTCGCGATCAGCTTCGCGGTGATCGGGACGCGGGGCTGGTCCTTGCGGTCCTGGCGGGCGTAGCCGTAGAAGGGGAGGACGGCGGTGATCCGGGCGGCGCTGGCGCGGCGGACGGCGTCGATCATGATCAGCAGCTCCATGATGTGCTGGTTGGTCGGCGGGCAGGTGGGCTGGATGATGTAGACGTCGCGGCCCCGGATGTTCTCGTTGATCTTGACGAAGGTTTCCCCGTCGGGGAAGGAGGTCACCGTGGCCTGGCCGAGGGGGATGCCCAGGTAGGTGGCGATTTTGTGGGCCAGGTCGACATTGGCCGAACCGGAAAAGATCTGGAGGGAGACACCATTCATAGAACCATAAAACCCGAAGGAAGGCGTTCCAGCATGAAGGCGATCCTTTTTGATTCAAGCAGAATCGGGGCGCTTTGCTGCCGCGTCCTGGGATCCCTTCTCGGAAGAAGGGGGCGCGGCTGGAGGGTACGGCCCTTCGGGGCCGGGTAGAATCGCTACGCTTCCCTGTAGCTCCTCCATGCGCACCGCGCGTTTGAACGAATGGAGGGCGTGCCGCCCTCCAACGCCTCCCTGCTCTGATACGGC
>CAISZB010000531.1 GCA_903889845.1 uncultured Verrucomicrobium sp.
CTCCGCCTCTACCAGCTCACCGGGCTGGAGCGGGACAAGATCACGAAGGAATACAACGAGCTGCTGGAACGGATCAGCGACCTCGTCGACATCCTCTCGAAGGAAATCCGCGTCCTCACGATCATCAAGAAGGAGCTGCGAACCCTTTCCGACAAGCACGGCACGCCGCGCCGGACGGAGATCGTCCCCGACGAGGGGGAGATGCAGATCGAGGACCTCATCGCCAACGAGGGCGTCATCATCACCCTGACCCACAAGGGCCTCATCAAGCGGACGAACATCAACAGCTACCGCTCCCAGCGGCGCGGGGGCCGGGGCGTCATCGGCCACGCCGCCTCCGCCGAGGGGGAGAACCGGAACGAGGAGGGCGACTTCGTCGAGCACCTCTTCACCGCCTCCACCCACGACTACCTGATGTTCTTCACGAACACGGGCCGCGTCTACGTCGAGCGCGTCTACGAGATCCCGGAGATGGGCCGCGCCTCGAAGGGGAAGAGCATCGCGAACCTCCTCGAGTTCAAGCCCGACGAGAACGTCGCCGCCATGATCCGCATCGTCTCCCGGCGCAACAGCAAGAACGAGGACATCACCTGGCAGACGGAGGATTACCTCTTCTTCGCCACGAAGCAGGGAACCGTGAAGCGGACGAAGCTCTCCGACTTCGCCAACTACCGCAAGGGCGGCATCATCGCCATCGGCATCGACGAGGCGGAGAAGGACCTCCTCATGTCGGTCTCCGTCACCGACGGGCACAAGGCCGTCGTCCTCATCACGAAGACCGGGATGAGCATCCGCTTCGACGAGAACGACGTCCGCTTCATGGGCCGCCCCGCGGCGGGCGTGAAGGGGATCACCCTCGACAAGGGGGACGAGGTCGTCGCCACGGCCCTCGTCGATCCCGCCGCCACCCTCCTCGTCGCCGGGGAGAACGGCGTCGGCAAGCGGACCGACTTCGAGGAATACCGCCAGCAGTCGCGCGGCGGCAAGGGAATCATCACGATGAAGACGACGGAGAAGACCGGCCAGGTCGCCGGCGCCCTCACCGTCACCGACGAGACGGAGATCATGCTCATCACCGAGAAGGGCCTCATGGTCCGCACCTCGGCGAAGGACATCCGCGAGACGGGCCGCAACGCCCAGGGCGTGAAACTCATCAACCTGGAGACCGGGGACAAGCTCCTGGCCATCGCCCCCGTCATCTCCGAGAAGAACGAAACCGAAGGGGAAGGCGAGCAGCCGACCCTGGAAGGATAGGCGTCCGAGACAACAAGGCAGGACGCCGAACCCACCCGCAGGGAAACCCATGAGCGACGATCCCGCAGCCTTCCTCTCCGCGGTGGGGCTGTCGGCATCGGGCTCTCCCGGCGGCGGGGCGGCTCCGGTACCTTCGCCCTCGCTCTCCCCCCTGGGGCCCGGCCCCCGGGGCGGGTCCCGCCGCCGCGTCCTCGTCGCCGACGACGATCCCGGCATCCTCCAGATCGCCGGGACCCTGCTGGGGCGCCTCTACGAGGTGCAGACCTTCCCCTCGGGGGAGGAAGCCCTCCTCGCGATCCAGAACGGGCTGAAGCCCGACGTCATCCTCAGCGACCAGCGGATGCGCGCCCTCCCCGGCACGGAACTGATCGAGCGGGCCAAGGCCCTGCTGCCCGATACCGTCTGCGCGATCATGACCGGCTACGGGGAGATCAAGGAGATCATCACCGGCATCTCCAAGGGGGAGATCCACCTCTACATCTCGAAGCCGTGGCAGCCCGCGGAGCTCCTCCAGGCCGTCCGCCTCTGCTTCATCCACCGGGAGATGACCCTGGAGAACCGCCGCCTGCGCGGGGAGACCACGGAACAGGACGGCGCCCTCTCCGAGATCCGGGGCGACCTCACCGGGGTCAACCGCGACTTCTTCCTCCTCCACCAGAAGGCCCAGGCCACCTTCTCCTCCACCTGCCACGTCCTCGGCGCCCTGGTCACCGACCACACCGGCTACTACCACGACAGCCACGCGGAGACCGTCTCCCGGATCGCCGGGGCCGTCGCCGGGGCCGTCGGCTTCCGCGGCACGGCCCGGAACGAGATCGAGATGGCCGCCC
This sequence comes from uncultured Verrucomicrobium sp., assembly GCA_903889845.1. Taxonomy (GTDB): domain Bacteria; phylum Verrucomicrobiota; class Verrucomicrobiia; order Methylacidiphilales; family GAS474; genus GAS474. Next base: position 2,085 of record CAISZB010000531.1, read on the forward strand.
TCCTCCACGACATCGGCAAGGCCGAGCTGCCCGAGGAGATCCGCACCGCCGATCCCGCGACGCTGCGCGGGCAGGCCCTGACTGCGTACGAGTCCCACGTCGCCCGCGGCGTCGCCCGGCTGGCGCAGATCGCCCGTTTCGAGCGCGTCGCGGAGATCGTCGCCCAGCACCACGAGCGCGGGGACGGCACCGGCTTCCCCAACCGCCTCCCCCTGCGGATGATCCTGCGGGAAAGCCAGATCGTCGCCCTGGCCGACCTCTACCACAACCTCACCTCGCGCCTCACCCCCCTGGAGATCTCGAAGCGGAAGGCGGGCATCGACATGACGCGGGGCATCATGGACGTCGCGGAACGGCAGCAGCACGCCGCCCCGTGGTTCGCCTCCCACGGCCACCTGTTCGATCCGCTGGTCTACCGCGCCTTCCTCGACGTCGCCGCATCGGGCGCGGTGCCGGGGTTCAAGCTGGTACTGGGATAAGTCTGGGCCTTGAAAACTTCCTTTTGGGCCTCGATCTTTGCCCTCGGCTGCATGACTCCCCTCTCCCCCGCCGCCGACATTCCCCTCTACATCGGCACCTACACTGGGCCTGCGGCGGGGAAGGGGATCTACCGCGCCGCGTTCGATACGGAGACGGGCCGGATCGGCGCGCCCGTCCTCGTCGCCGAGGCGGCAAATCCCTCGTGGCTCGCGCTCTCCCCCGACGGGAAGACCCTCTATGCCGCGCTGGAGGCGAAGGAGGGCGGCGTCGCGGCCTACCGCGTCGCGCCGGAGGCTCCGTTCCCCCTCCTCGGCCGCCTCCCGCTCGTCCCGCAACGTCCGGGCGACATGGGCGCGCCGTGCCACCTCTCCTTCGACCCGACAGGCCGCCGCGTCCTCGCCGCCTCCTACGGCGCGGGAACGATTGCCGTCCTGGGAACGGGCGACGACGGAGCGCCCTCCGCCCTCCTCGCCTCCTTCCACTTCACTGGAACCGGCCCGAACCCAAGCGGCAGCAGGCCGCCTACGCCCATTCCATCTACGCCGTGGGTTCCTTCGTCTACGCCTGCAACCTCGGCGGCGACGAGATCGGGATCTTCGCCCTCGACCCGCAGACCGGCGCGCTGACGCCCCGGCTCCCCTTCGCCCAAGTCCCCCCGGGCAGCGGCCCGCGCCACCTCGCCTTCTCCGCCGACGGGAAATGCGTCTACGCCGACAACGAGATGGGCCTCACCGTCACCGCCTTCGCGCGGGACGCCGCGACGGGGGCGCTGACCGCCCTCCAAACGCTTTCGACCCGTGCCGACGGAGCGACTCCCGACGGCGACACCGCCGCCGCGATCGTCCTCCATCCGTCCGGGAAATGGCTCTATGTCTCGACGCGCGGGAGCGACCTCCTCTCCGTCTTCCGCGTCGGCCCGGACGGGAAGCTGGAGCTGGCCGACGCGCGCCCCCTCGGCGTGAAAGTACCCCGCGCGCTGGCCGTCGATCCGGCGGGCCGCTGGCTCCTCGCGGCGGGGCAGAAGGACGACGCCGTCGCCGTCCTGAAAATCGATCCCGAGACCGGCCTCGCCGCGCCAACAGGGGAAAAAGCCGCCGTCGGCGCCCCCGTCGCCCTTCTCTTCGCGCCCTGATCCTGGCGGGGCTTACCCCCGCCACTCCGGCAGCGCCGCCCGCAGGAACTCCCGCGCCCGGACCACCGACGTCTGCGCGGCGATCCACCGGTACGTTCCCTCCTGCAGCCGCGCATACTCGGCCTCCGGCATCGCCTGCACCCGCGCCAGCAACTCGTCGGCGGTGCGGTAGATGACGCAGTTCTCCGCGTTCAACCCGTAGGGGGCGCAGGTCTCCGGCTTCAGGTCGAGGTCGCGGAAGCAGGGGACGCAGCCGTTGGCGGCCAGCTCGTAATGGCGGAGGCAATCCCAGCCCGCCCGCTTCATCGTGACGCCGAACTTCGCCGACTGGAGGTCGCGCCGGTATTCGGCCTCGCGCTCGAAGGCGTAGCCGGTCGTCCCGCCGACCTTCGCCGCCACCTCGGGATCGACGATGTGGGAGGGGAAGAGGCGGGTCTTCGCCGCCGGGGGGACGCGGGTGATCTTCTCCTCCGGGATCGAAAACGCGAAGGGGACGACCCGCTTCGGCGACGGGATCGCCCGGGAGAGGGCGGCGGGGAGGAGGCGGTTCAGGCCGTAGCAGTGGCCGCCGTCGATCCATTCCCGCTTGAAGTAGCGGTTGGGATAAAACGCGTTCACCCAGTGCCACGGCTGCCGCCAGTAGCGGAAGGCGTAGGGGTAGAGGGCGGTGTGGTCGGAGCCGTCGACGAGGACGACCTTGTGCCCGTAGCCGCCCTGGTTGAGGTCGCGGAGGAGGTCGCCCTGGAACCACGGATGGGCGATCACGATGAGGTCGGCGGCGTCGACCTCGTAGATCCAGGCGTAGCGGCGGCGGGCCAGCTCCGGCATCTCCGGCAACACGTGATAGAGGGTGAAGCCGTGGCCGCGCAGGCGCCAGTCGGCGTGCGGGGCGCCGGTCCCGTCGTCGGCCACGTCATGATAGAGGGCGTCGAGGCGGGGGATGTCGAGGCACCCGCCGCCGAGGAGCGTCCGCAGGCCGTGGAGCAGCGGCTCGCTCGAATAGTCGGGGACGCTGGCGTGGAAGAAGAGGATCTTGGGCGACATCTTGCCTGGGACGACGTTGACGCCATCACGGTAGGACCCTCCCCCCGCCTTGACAACCCCGGAGCCTGTGAAAAAGTGGCGTCGGTGCCTTCCCCCGCCTACCACGTCTACACCGCCGCCGATGCGCGCTACTGGCAGCACCTCCACGTCGCGCTCCACTCCCTCCTGGAAACGAACCGCGACCTGCCGCTCCGCGTCTCCGTCCTCCACCACGACGATCCGGCGCCCTTCCTCGCCCACCTCGACGCCCTCCGCCCGCTCCACCCCGATTTCGAGATCGCCTTCCGCCGCGTCGATCCGGCGCTCTTCGCGGGCGTCCCTTTAGGTGAGAAAGGGGCCCACTTCACCGAGGCGACCTACTACCGCCTCCTCCTCGGGGAGATCGTCCCGGCCGGGATCGACCGCATCCTCTACCTCGACTGCGACACCGTCGTCCGCCGCTCCCTCCGGCCCTTGTTCGAAGCCGACCTCGGGGCCGGGGCCGTCGTCGGCGCGGTCCCGCTTCCCGGCAGCCCGGCGTGGCAGTGGCTCGGCCTGCCGGAGGGGGAACCCTATTTCAACGCCGGGGTCCTCGTCGTCGATCTGCCCCGGTGGCGCGCGGCGGGGGTCCGGGAAGCGGCCTTCGCCTTCCTCCGCGACCACGCGGCGAAGATCCGGTGGGTCGACCAGGATGTGCTCAACGTCGTCCTGAGCGGACGGTGGCGGGAGCTCGGCGCGGAGTGGAATTTCCAGGAGGCGCACGCCATTCTGTGGCGGGAAGGGAAACTGGCCGTCGATCCCGCCCTCGTCCACTACACCGGCAACCTGAAGCCGTGGCATTACCTCTGCGACCATCCCTTCAAGGCCGAGTACCGGCGCGTCCTGCGGGAGACCCCCTACGCCGCGAACCTGAACCGCGAGCCCGACCGGACCTGGCGCAACCGCCTCGTCGTCCATCTCTGGCGACGGTTGCCGGGGGGGATGAAAAAGGCGCTGAAAAAGGCGCTCGGAAAATGAGGCGCGGGGATTGACCGCGCGTACCCCATCCCGTACAAAAGACAGCCGTGCCGGGACTCTCCTTTCCATCCTTCCTGAGGCGATGGGGTTGCGCGGGGCTTCTGTTGGCGTTCCTTTCCCCCTTGCGGGCCCAGGAGGGCAAGGCCGCTCCCACGCCTGCGCCCGCCGCGCCGCCCCCCGCCCCGGACAAAGTCCTCCTCGGCATCGATGTGCTGGAGCGCGACCAATTCCGCCTCTTCCAGGGGAAGCGGATCGGCCTCGTCACGAACCAGACCGGCGTCGACGGGGAGGGGCGGAAGACCCGCGTCGTCCTGAAGAACGCGCCCGGCGTGAAACTCGTCCGCCTCTACGCGCCGGAGCACGGCATCGACGGGACGATCCTGGCCGGGCAATACGTCCGCTCCCGCGACGACAGCGTCACCGGCCTCCCCGTCTACTCCCTCTACGACGACACGCGGAAGCCGACGGCCTCCATGCTGAAGGGCATCGACATGCTCGTCTACGACATGCAGGACATCGGCGCCCGCAGCTACACCTTCATCAGCACCATGGTGAAGTGCATGGAGGCGTGCGGGGAGAACGGCGTCGAGTTCGTCGTCCTCGACCGGCCCAACCCCCTCGGCGGGCGGCGCGTCGAGGGGCCGCCGGTCGAGACGCGGTGGATGTCCTTCGTCGGGCAGATGCCGGTCCCCTACGTCCACGGCCTCACCGTCGGCGAGGCGGCCCGGATGGCGAACGACCTGGGCTGGACCGGAGCGAAGTGCCGCCGCCTCACCGTCGTCCCGATGGTCGGCTGGCGGCGGGAGATGGTCTGGCAGGACACCGGCCTGAAGTGGGTGCAAACGTCGCCGAACATCCCCTACGCCGCCACCCCGGCCTACTACATCGCCACCGGGATCGTCGGCAGCCTCAGCGGGATCAACATCGGCGTCGGCACGCCCACCCCCTTCCAGATCGTCTACGCGCCGAACTTCCCCGCCGAGGGCGTCGCGGCGAAGATCAACGGCCTCCACGCCTGGGGGATGACCGCCGAGGTCGTCCACAACCCGCGCATCGGCTGGCCCGGCTTCGTCCTCCACCTCAACCCGAAGACCGACGGCAACCTCTGCCTCCTGGCCGTCTACCTGTTGCGGGAGGCCTCGCGCAGCAGCGACCTCTTCGAGAAATCGCCCTCGATGGCGCTGAACCTCTTCTACAAAGTCTACGGCAGCGCCGCGATCCGCGACCAGATCGAAGACCAGCACCTGGCCGCCGGAACCATCGCCTCCGCCTGGCAGCCCAGCGTGAACCGGTTCCGCGAGGCGCGGGCGCCCTATCTGATGTACCCGTAGGCGTTACGCCTTCGCCCCCTCCATCTCCCCGCAGCCGCGCATCACCTTCCGGCAGAAATAGGCCATCCCCAACTGCATCACCGGGATCGCCAGGAGGACGTACCGGAGCGCGACCTCCTCGGAGAGGGTCGCCGCGACGATGAAGAGGAGGCCGCCCGCCAGCCGCCCCGCGTAGAGGCCGAACTCGTTGTTGAAAAGGTAGGCGAAGGGCGTCCGCTTTTCCCGCGCCGCCAGCAGTTCCATCGCGCGGACCTGGACCGGTGTCACGGCGTTGTCGAGCAGCGGACGGCCCAGGGTGCCGAGGACGAAGTAAACGATCACCCCGATGGCGCTGAAGAAAAACGCGTTCCCCGCCGCCCCGGCGATGCAGAGGCCGAGGCCCGCGAGGAGGATTCCCAAACGATGCTGCGGCTTCGCCGTCCGCCCGACGAGGTAGATGCCGACGATCATCACGAGCGTCCCGCCCGTCTGCATCGCGCCGAGGAGGCCCTCCTTCCCCCCCATCAGCCGCATCACCAGGATCGTCGGCGCCGTCGTCCCGAAGCCGTGGCCCACCCCCCGGAAGAACGACATCGCCAGGACGCGCCGCCACAGCGGGTCGAGGCGGACGTGGAGGAAATGGACCGGGTCGGGATTGACGAAGCGCCCCTGGCAGACCATCGCCGTCGCCCCGCACGCCAGGACGAAGACGACGCCTGTGAGGGCGACGTAGGCGTGGTTCCGGTCGCCGCCCAGCCACCCATACGTCTCCGTCCCCGCGATGAACCACCCCACCGCCGCCGGGACGACGAGGCCGCAGAGGGTGCCGAAGAAGGTCTCCAGCGCGTAATAATAATTCCGGTTCGCGTCGTCGGTCGCCAGGAGGGCCAGGAAATCGCGGTTCGCCCAATAGACCCCCATCGCCGCCCCCATGATCAGTCCCGTCGCCGCCACGCCTCCCGCCCCCAGCCGGTGCAGCGACATGAGGTAGGCCATCGAGGCCGTCGTCAACAGCATCCCGAAGCCGTAGAGGAACCGGATCGGGAAAAGGCGGAGCAGGTACCCGTTCGCGAGGAAGGCGAGGGGGATCCCCGTGAAGAGGGCCATCTGGTATTCCATCACCAGCCGCGGGTCCTGCGAATTCCGCATCACATAGGCCAGGACGAAGAGATCGGTGACCGGCAGCGCGAAGGCGAAGAGGAAATTCGTGAGCAGCAGCACCCGCATATTCCGCGGCGTGGCCAGGAAGAACCGGATCTCATGGCCCAGGGAGGTCGCGGGAGTCGCAGAAGTCGCGGCAGTCGCCATCGCCGCCGAGGCTATCGGCCCCTCCCCTCTACAGCAACCCCTCTTCCTCCAATTGCTCCAGCCGCGCATCGTCCGTATCGGGCACAATCTCCACCAACCCAGGCAGCTCCAGCAGGAGGTCCAGGGGGAGGGTCAAATCGGGATCGGGCAGGGCGCTCGTCTCGATCACGCGCTGGCCCACGGTCAGGTAGGCCCAGGCGAAATTTGGCGGCTGGAGGATGCGGAACTGGAGCGAGTCGGAGGCCAGCATCACGTCGCGCGGCTCCTTCACGGAGAGCGTGAACCCCGCGCCGGTCCCCGCATGGGGCGCGACCTGCTCCACCCCGTCGAACCGGGAGAGCCACGAGGCGACGATCTCCTCGATGGCCTCTTTCCCTAGCGGGTCTTCGAAGACCGCGACATAGCCCTGGCTGATCATGATGGGAGGAAGGGTACCGTCCTCCCCGCCCGGATGCAAGAAAGGGGGAGAGCGTATCGGACGGAAAAGGTCTTTTCGTGGCCCAAAACTCCGGTACCGTTCCTCCCGTGCTGGCACGGATTTTTTCGGCTGCGGTCTGGGGCGTCGAAGCCCTGGGCGTCGAGGTCGAAGTCAACAACACCTGGGGCGACTACGACACGAAGGTCGTCGGCCTCCCCGACGCCGCCGTCCGCGAAAGCTGCCACCGCGTCTACACCGCGATGCAGAACAGCGGCTTCAAGAACCCCCTGGGCCGCACCACGATCAACCTGGCCCCCGCCGACATCCGCAAGGAGGGCCCCAGCTTCGATCTCCCCATGGCCCTCGGCCTCCTCGCCGCCACCGACCAGCTCCGCACCGCCAAGGGCGAGGCCGCCGACCTGGCCCTCCTCGACCGCTTCCTCATCGTCGGGGAACTGGCCCTCTCCGGCGAGGTCCGGCAGGTCCGCGGCGTCCTCCCCATCGCGCTGGAGGCCCGGCGTCAGGGCCGCGCCGCCCTCATCGTGCCGCAGGCCAACGCCGCCGAGGCCGCCCTCGTCCCCGGGCTGCGCGTCGTCCCCGTCACCCACCTCCGCCAGGCCGCCGAAGTCCTGGGCAACGGCCTCCCCTCGGTGCCGCCGACACCGGAGCCCGACCCCAACGCCCCCGCCTTCCAGCCGACCGACGGCGAATGGGCCGACCTCGACTTCGCCGACGTGAAGGGGCAGGAGAGCGTGAAGCGCGCCGTCGAGATCGCCGTCGCCGGGGGCCACAACCTCCTCATGATCGGCCCGCCCGGCAGCGGCAAATCGATGCTCGCGAAGCGGATCCCCTCCATCTTCCCGCCCCTGACCCTCGACGAGGCGATCGAGGCGACGAAGATCCACAGCGTCGCCGGCCTCCTCCCCGCCGGGCAGCCCATCCTGCGGCGGCGCAGCTTCCGCTCCCCGCACCACACGATATCGGATGTCGGCCTCGTCGGCGGCACCGCCAGCCTCTCCCCCGGCGAGGTCACCCTCTCCCACCACGGCGTCCTCTTCCTCGACGAGTTGCCCGAGTTCAAGCGGAGCGCCCTGGAAGTCCTGCGCCAGCCCCTGGAAGACGGCCACGTCACCATCAGCCGCGCCGCCGGGACGATGACCTTCCCCGCCCAGTTCATGCTCGTCGCCGCGATGAACCCGACGCCGACCGGCGGCTTCGACGACGCGCGCCTGGGGAAATGCACCCCCGCCGCGATCCAGAAATATTTGAACAAAATCTCCGGCCCCCTCCTCGACCGGATCGACATCCACATCGAGGTCCCCGCCGTGAAGCGCGAGACCCTGATGAACCCCGGCCCCGCCGAGTCGTCCGACGCCATCCGCGCCCGCGTCCTCGCCGCCCGCGAACGGCAGCGCCACCGCTTCGCCAAATCGAAGAGCAAGAAAAAGACCCTCTGCAACGCCCGGATGACGCCGAAGGAGATCAAGGAACACTGCGCCCTCGACGAATCGGCCGCCGCCCTCCTCACCGCCGCCCTCGACGACCTGAAGCTCAGCGCCCGCGCCTACGACCGCATCCTCAAAGTCGCCCGCACCATCGCCGACCTGCATGGGGAGGAGCGGATCGGCGAGGCGGAGATCGCGGAGGCCGTGCAATTCCGTTCCCTGGACCGGCAGATTTGGGGGTAGGGATGAACTTCGTTTCCCAAGAAGCTGTTTACGATTTTTTGGGGGGCGCGAGGTAATGGGTGAGGCCCTTCGGGGCAGGGTACAATCGCTATCGCTTACCTGTAGCCCCTCCATGCGCACCGCGCGTTTAAGGAATGGAGGGGTTGACTCCCGTCTCTGCCAGTCAGTTTCCCCTTGGGGTACTTTGCGCTATCGCGCAGGCAGTGTCCGCCCTCCAATGCCTCCCTGCTCTGATACGGCGCGGGAAGACAGACGCGTCCCTTCAGGCCAATCTCCCAAGGAGAGTTCTACTCCACTGAATCTAACCTCCTTGGGAGGAATCACCATGGGGGGAGCTTCGGAACCGAAGCGGCCTTCTCCCAATAGGGGTATAGGCGTTTTGGTACTGTCTTTCCACACCGTACGTACCC